>DAOQRI010000041.1:0-11176 GCA_035355475.1 Rhodoferax sp.
TGGCGTTGCTGTGTGGTGCGGTGGTGCTGGCCGGCACGGTGACCGCCTGGCTGGCCGGGCGCGCTGCAGCGGGGCGGGATGCGGTGCTGGCGGTGAAAGAAGATTGGTAGGGTTCTGGTACTTTCTTTGAGATGTCACTAAAGCGCGTTCAAGCCACTGATGGTTCCACGCCAGCTGGGCCAACTCCTAAGCCGGGGACGTTGTCCACATAACCTCAAGCCGAATCAGAAGACGACTCCCACCCCAAAGCAGCTGTGGATCGTTGCAGAATCAGCGCTCCAAACGGACTTCCAATCCCGTGAAACGAACTTCGATGGCACCTGTTTGGTCCAACTGGCATCGCCATCCAGTCGTCTGACACACTCAGAATTCGGATTCCCACCACGCCTTAACCAGCATGTTGCAACTTCAATTTATCTAATGTATGATGCACATCATGCGAAAAGCACCCAATATCCGAACTGCGGCCAAAGAAGCCTCACACGAGCGCATCGTGTCCGCCGCCGCGCGGGCGATCCGTCGCAGCGGGTACGACGGCACCGGCGTCGCTGACATCATGAAAGAAGCTGGTCTGACACATGGTGCCTTTTATGCCCATTTTGAGTCCCGCGAAGCCATGCTGGCTGAAGCGGCCGACCGTGCGGGTGCTGAATCCAACGCCCTTGCGGCGAGTGTCATCGCGGCAGTGCCATCAGACCAGGCGCTACAGGCTCTCATACAGGTCTATCTCTCCAAGGAGCATCTTGAGAGTATTGAGACGGGTTGCCCGATTTCAGCTCTCGGCTCTGAAATGCCACGCCAATCGCCCGAGGTGCGCCGCGCAGCCACGCGCCGTATCAAGGAGATGATTGATCTGGTCGCCCGTCAGTTTCCAGACTGGGGGCAACCCAGCGCACACGAGCGTGCCCTGAGGACTGTGGCCACCATGGTTGGCACATTGATGTTGGCCCGCGCAGTTGATGATCCTGCGCTGTCTGACAGCTTTTGTGCAGCCACATTGAAAAGTCTTGCTCCCTCTGGCGCATAAGTGCTCGCCCCTTTTTTTGCCTATTAATATGATGATCATCATTCCAAATATCCCTACAAACCAGGCTACTGCATTCCAACCGCACATTTTTGAAAAGAGAAAAGCCATGAAAGCATTTATCGTTGATCGCTATAGCAAGACGACTCTTTTGCGCGAGGGTGAATTGCCCGATCCTGAGCTACGTCCAGACGAAGTTTTGGTTCAAGTACACGCTACCAGTGTGAATCCGCTCGATTTCAAAATTCGCAATGGTGATTTCAAGCTCTTTATGCCTGCCCGTCCCCCTTTTGCGCTGGGGCATGATGTGGCCGGTGTCGTGGTGCGCGTGGGTGCGCGTGTGAAGCATTTCAAAACCGGGGATGAGGTTTACGCCAGTCCTGATGATTTCCAGGTCGGCACATTCGCCGAGTATGTTCCTGTCAAAGAGAGCTCTTTAGCGATCAAGCCCAAAAATATCAGTATGGAAGAGGCTGCATCTCTTCCGCTGGTCGCCTTGACGGCATGGCAAATTCTGGTTGAACGTGCCAAGATTCGAGCTGGTCAAAAGGTCTTTATCCAGGCGGGGTCAGGTGGCGTGGGCACGATTGCCATTCAATTGGCCAAGCATTTGGGGGCAAAAGTTGCCACCACCACCAGCACCGCCAACGTGAGTTGGGTAAAGAGCCTGGGTGCTGATGTGGTGGTCGATTACAAGCAAGCCGACTTTGAAGAAGTGCTGAGCGGCTATGACCTGGTTTTAAACAGCCAGGACAGCACGACGTTAGGGAAATCCTTCAACGTCTTGAAATCAGGGGGACAGGTCATTTCTATTTCTGGCCCACCTGATGCCGGGTTTGCCGAAGCTCAAAAACTCGCATGGCCTTATCGGCAACTCATGCGCGTGCTCAGCTTTGGTGCCAGAAGAAAAGCAAAAAATCGAAACGCCAGCTATTCATTTCTATTCATGAAAGCCAGCGGTGAGCAATTGAAGCAAATTGCGGCGCTGGTTGAGTCTGGCGCTATTCGTCCCATCGTGGACAAGGTTTTCCCATTCGCATCCACTAACGATGCCATGGCTTACGTCGAAAGCGGACGTGCCAAAGGCAAGGTGGTGATCAAGGTTCGTTGAACCTTTGCCAACGCATTCCACGCATTGGCACGTCTAGAAATATGACGACCGTCATGTGAATTTCCATTTAACCCCAGGAGTCCCCCATGAAAATCGAAAATTCTGTTGCTCTTATCACCGGCGCCAACCGAGGAATCGGTCTGGCATTTGCACGCGCTTTACTGGCCCGTGGCGCGCGAAAGGTCTACGCTGCCGCGCGCAATCCCGAATCCGTGACCTTACAGGGTGTCGAGGCTCTACAGCTCGACGTCACCAAACCTGAAGAGGTGGCCGCAGCCGTTCACCGAGCGTCTGATGTGACGCTTGTGATCAATAACGCGGGCATCGCCCAGCCTGGCGGATTTCTGGCACAGGACAGTGATGCCGTCGCACGCCGTATTTTCGAGACCAACTTCTTTGGCATGCTGAGCATGGGCAAGGCTTTCGCGCCGGTGCTCAAAGCCAATGGTGGCGGCGCACTGCTCAATGTGCTGTCAGTCGCATCGTGGGTGAACGGCGGCGAGCTGGCCGCGTATTCGGCCAGCAAATCGGCGGCCTGGTCGTTGACCAACGCCTTGCGTCACGAACTGGCAGGGCAAAAAACCCAGGTGTTGGGCTTGCACATGGCCTACGTGGACACCGATCTCACGCGGGGCTTCGAAGTACAGAAGAGCAGCGCCGAAGAGATCGTCCAGCGCGCACTCGATGGGTTGGAGGCAGGCGCCGATGAAGTGCTGGCCGATGTGCTAACCCAGCAGATACGGCAAGGACTGGCGGCACCACGCCCGGTCTACCTGCCCCAAGCCAACTGAACACAGATCACCTACTAGATACAACCATTCCGAAATCGAAAGAACCTGATCATGAAAACCGATGTAATCCAACATTTTCTGAAATCCACTTTGCTGGGGCTCACCGCGGCTGCCACTTTCTTTTCGGCAGCGGCTGGGGCTGCAGATGCGGTGCCTACCGTAGCGCAGAAAACCCTTTCTGCGTCCAATCAAACGACGGGGGATACCTGGAAGAGCGTTGCCACGCAAACCATTACGGCTGGCGACGTCACCTACGCGTACCGTGAGATGGGCAAGAAAAATGGCGGCACACCCGTGGTGTTTCTCGTCCACCTGGCCGCTGTGCTGGACAACTGGGACCCCCGGATCATGGACGGCATTGCAGCCAAGCACCATGTGATCGCTTTTGACAATCGTGGCATCGGAGCGTCCAGCGGGTCGCCATCCAACTCCATGGAAGAAATGGCCAACGATGCCATTACTTTCATCAAAGCTAAAGGGCTCAAGCAGGTGGATCTTTTGGGGTTCTCCATGGGCGGCATGGTGGCCCAGGAAATCGTGCTGAAAGAACCGCAACTCATCCGGAAAATGGTTATTGCCGGGACAGGTCCTGCGGGTGGCGAGGGCATCAGTTCAGTCGCGTGGGTGACGTATTACGACATGCTCCGGGGCTTCCTGACGGGCCAGGATGCGAAGCAGTATCTGTTCTTCACGCGCACACCGGGTGGTATCGAGGCTGGCAAGGCGTTTCTGGAGCGGCTGAAGGAACGCACCGAAAACCGTGACGCAGAAATATCAGTCAGTGCATTTATGGCCCAACTACAGGCGCTGCGCACCTGGGGTCAGAAAAAACCTGCGGATCTGTCGGTTGTGAAGCAGCCCGTACTCGTGGTGAACGGCGATGCAGACCGCATGGTCCCCACGCCGAATACGCACGACCTGGCGCGGCGGCTTCCGAACAGCACCCTGATCATCTATCCCGATGCGGGGCATGGCGGCATCTTTCAGTACCACACCACTTTTGTGCCCAGTGCACTTGAGTTTTTGGCCCGCTAAGCAGAAAGCGTAGCGATTGGAAAGCACACACAGTAGCCCGCATTTGCACACCAAAGGAGTAATCAACATGAAACGACTGTCAACGGTAAGCCCCACGAACTCGACGTCGAGCCCGAGATGCCCCTGTTGTGGGTGCTTCGAGATGAGTTGAACCTGCCTGGCACCAAGTTCGGCTGCGGCATGGCGCAGTGCGGCGCGTGCACCGTGCATGTAGACGGAGCTGCGGTGCGCTCGTGCGTGACGCCGGTCGGCTCAGTCACCGGTGCCGTCACCACGGTCGAGGGTCTGGGCGCGCCCGCCACCTTGCACGCCGTGCAGACGGCCTGGATCGAGCACCAGGTCGCCCAGTGCGGCTACTGCCAGTCGGGCCAGATCATGAGCGCCGCAGCCCTGCTCCAGAAGAACCCGGCACCCAGCGACGCCGACATCGATGAAGCCATGTCCGGAAACCTGTGCCGCTGCGGCGCCTATCCGCGCATCCGCGCGGCCATTCACGGCGCTGCCAAGCGCGTTCAGCAAACAAAGGGAGTCTGACCATGGGCAAGATTGCAACTATCGCGCGTCGCAGTTTCTTGATCGGCTCGGCCGCCGTCGTCGGTGGTGTCGCCTTCGGGGTCTACAAGGTCAAGCAAGAGGCAACCAACCCGCTGCTGGACGACCTTCCGCAGGGTGCCACCGCACTCACGCCCTACGTGCGCATCGATGGCCAGGGCGTGACGCTGATCGCTCCGCGCGCCGAGATGGGCCAGGGCATTCACACCACGCTCGCGGCGCTGGTGGCCGAGGAACTGGACGTGGCGTGGGACAGCATCCGCGTCGAGCACGGCCCGCTAGGGGCGGCCTATTACAACCGCGTCCTGGTGGAGCACAACGTCCCCTTTTCTGACCTGGATCACAGCGTGGGAGCCGAGGCCATGCGCGGCGCCATGGGCGTGGTGGCCAAACTGCTGCCGATGCAGGTCACCGGCGGCTCCTCCAACGTGGCCGACTTGTTCGACCGCATGCGTGTGGCTGGCGCGGCGGCGCGGTTCGCGCTGATAGCGGCCGCGGCGCAGAAGCTCGGTTTGTCGGCGACACAACTGAAGACCGACAACGGCAACGTGGTCGCCCCCGATGGCCGACGCCTGACCTACATGGAACTGGCGCCGGCCGCAGCCGCGATCGACCTGCCTACCAGCCCTCAACTGAAGCGGCGCGAGCAGTGGCGCTACCTCGGAAAGTCGATGCTGCGGGTCGACATGGTGGCCAAGTGCACAGGCACGGCCACCTTCGGCATCGACGTGCGGCTGACCGATATGGTGTTCGCCACGGTGCGCATGAATCCGGCGAAGGGCGCGGCCCTGGTCAAGTTCGACGCCACCGGGGCCAAGGCCATGCGTGGCGTGTTGAAGGTGATCGACCTGCCCGGCGGCGTCGCCGTGATTGCCAACAACACCTGGCGCGCCTTCCAGGCTGCGCAGTCCGTGCAGTGCGACTGGGCCGAGCCCGGCTACCCGGGCAGCACGACGGCGATGATGGAGGCTATCGCGGCTTCGATGACCGAGAAGGACCGCGACAGCCGGCTGCGCGACGACGGCAACGTCGACAAGGCACTGGCCGGTGGCACGGTGCCTGCGGTGCAGGAGGCCGAGTACCGTGTTCCCTTCCTCGCGCACGCGACGATGGAGCCGATGAACGCTGTGGCCTGGCTGCATGACGGCAAGCTCGACGTCTGGGCAGGCACGCAGAACCCGACAGCGGCGCGTGACCTGGCGGCCAAGGCTGCAGGCCTCGACACCGCACAGGTGCACCTGCATGTCATGCTGATGGGCGGTGGCTTCGGCCGGCGCCTCGAGGCGGACTACGTGGTGCAAGCCACGCAACTGGCCACGGCGATGGCGGGCAAGCCAGTCAAGCTGACCTGGCGCCGCGAGGAAGACATGGCACAGGACTTCTACCGCCCCGCGGCCGTGGCACGTTTGCGGGGCATGACGACCGCAAAGCAGGTGAACGCATTTGACGTAAAGGTGGCCTCGCTGTCCGTGGTCGAATCAAACCTCGGCCGCCTGGGCCTGCCTGCCCTGGGGCCGGATGCGAAAATCATCGAAGGTGCCTACGACCAACCCTACGGCATCGCCAACTACCGTGCCACGGCCTACCGCGCGCCGGTTGGCCGACCGGTGACCTACACGCGATCAGTGGGCAACTCGTACAACGCCTTCTTCATCGAGAGTTTCATCGACGAACTGGCCGCACAAGCCGGTGCTGACCCGCTAACCATGCGGCTGTCGCTGCTCACACACGAGCCGTCGCGCCAGGTGCTGTCGGCGGTGGCGACCATGTCAGGCTGGGGCCAGCCATTGGCCCCCGGTCGTGGCCGAGGGGTGGCCTTTCACCTGTGCCGCGGGGTGCCAGCGGCACAGGTGGTCGAAATCACGGCAACCAAGGCGGGCGTGAAGATCGACAAGGTCTTTGTCGCCGTCGATGTGGGCACGGCGCTGGACCCGCGCAACATCGAAGCGCAACAGCAGTCGGGCGTGATCTTTGGGCTCAGTTCCGCGCTATTTGGCGAGATCACCTTCTCCAAGGGCGCAGCCGAGCAGAGCAACTTCCACGACTACCCGGTTCTGCGCATGCAACAGGCGCCTAAGATCGTGGTCAAGGTACTGGAGAGCGGCGGCACGATCCGTGGCGTGGGCGAAACCGGTGTGCCGCCAGTGGCCCCGGCGCTGGCCAACGCGATCTTCCAAGCCACCGGAAACCGCATTCGAGAACTGCCGCTGCGCAAGCACATCGTCTTTGTGTGACGTCTCGCGCAGCACGCCTTCTCCCTCCAGCCTTAAAGAACTGGGAGTCGGCTGCTGCCACCGTTGCCGACCTTTTCTACATCCCAACCATCCAAATGCATCAGTATTCAATATGACAAATACACACTTAACCGCCCCCACCCGTTTCGTTGAAGTCAATGGCGACACCTTTGCCTACCGCCGCTGGGGCAACACCGCAACAGATCAGCCGCCTTTGTTCTTCTTGCAGCACTTTCGCGGCGGCATGGACCATTGGGACCCGCTGATGACGGATGGTCTGGCCGCTGGGCGCGAGGTAATTCTCTTCAACGGTCGTGGCGTTGCCTCTTCTTCAGGCGCGCCCCGTACCCGCATTGAACATATGGCTGACGACGCGGCAGCTGTCATACGTGCGCTCGGACTTCAAAAGGTCGATGTTCTTGGTTTCTCGCTGGGCGGTTTCCAGGCCCAGGACCTGGCACGACGTCACCCCGACCTCGTTCGCAAGCTCATGCTGTTGGGAACCGGTCCACGGGGCGGCAATCCCGACTCAGAGCCGGGTGTAACGGAGAGAGCGCCACGTCCAGTCCCAACCGTCGACGATTTTTTGTACCTCTTCTTCGGCCGTTCAGAGGCTGCGAAGCAGGCCGGACGGGCCTTCTGGGAGCGCCGTCACCAGCGCAAGGACCAGGACCCGCCCAGTTCCCCTGCGGTGATGCACGCCCAGATTGAAGCCAACGTGCTGTATTTGCCAAGGCTCTCGGAAGACGATCCTTTCGCCCACCTGCGTGATATCAAACAGCCGACCTTCATCCTGAATGGTGTGAACGACGTGATGATCCCGACGGTCAATTCGTTCTACATGGCACGCAACATTCCCAAAGCCCAGTTGTTTATTTACCCTGACGCTGGTCATGCAGCGCAGTTCCAGTACCCGCAGCGCTTCCTGCAGCACGTCATACAGTTCCTCAGCGAGTGACATGCCTACCTGTCATCACCAGAAAGCCTTTTTTCCAATTCAAGAGGATTCCCAAAATGTTCAAGTTCAAATTTCTGTTGTGGGCATTCGCCCAGTTGTTGCAACGAAAAATCAATAGCGACCCCCACTGCGCACGTTACGTTCAGGGAAAACGTCTGGCATTTCAGATTCGCACAGACTCAGGCACTGGCCGCCACTTTGTCATTGAAAACGGCGCGGTCCGGTCCTCTGCCGGGCTAACGAATAACGCCCAGTTCACACTCAGCTTTGTCAATGCTGCCAAAGGTTTCGAGATACTGTCGGCCAAGGACGCCCAGCAGGCCTTCCTCAGAGGTGTAGGCAGCAAAGACTTGAGCATCAGCGGTGACTTTCTGCAAGTGTTGTGGTTCCAGGGCCTTACGGCATTCCTGCAACCGCCGAAAGTCATCTCAGCGCTTGACCGCACCGCCCAGAACTGACCATGGCCACGCCTCTCTTGTCGGATACCAATCTGCTGAACCAACCCTTGCACCTGCCCAATGGCAGCGTGCTGCGCAACCGCCTCGCCAAAGCCGCCATGAGCGAGACGCTGGGCACCTACGACAACCGACCGACCTCTGACCTTGTGCAGTTGTACCGGCGCTGGGCCTCCTCAGGGCTGGGTCTGATCATGACGGGCAACGTGATGATCGACCGGCGGGCACTGGGCGAACCGGGCAACGTGGTGATTGAAGACGAGGCCGACCTGCCTGTTCTTCGCCAGTGGGCCCAAGCAGCGACGCAGCAGGGGGCTGCGATTTGGGCGCAACTCAACCATCCCGGCAAACAATCGACCAAGGGGTTGAATGCCTACAACCTCGCGCCCTCGGCGGTGGCGTTCCGTGAGGACATGGCGGCCTTCTTTGAGACCCCGCGTGAAGCCACCGCGTCAGAAATCCAGGACATCATCGAGCGCTTCGGGCGCAGCGCGGCCATCTGCAAGAAGGCCGGTTTCAGCGGCGTGGAGATTCACGGGGCCCACGGTTACTTGATCAGCCAGTTCCTGTCCCCACACCACAACCGCCGCAACGATGAATGGGGCGGCAGCCCTGAGAAGCGCAGGCGCTTCGTGATGGCCGTCTACGCGGAAGTCCGCCGGCAGGTCGGCGCGGACTTCTCGGTAGGGATCAAGCTCAACTCCGCCGACTTCCAGCGCGGAGGATTTTCCGAAGAGGACTCGATGGAGACGGTCCGTGCACTGGCCGATGCAGGCATCGACCTGATCGAGATTTCCGGCGGCACCTACGAGGCGCCCGCCATGGGCGGCGGAATGCAGGAAT
Source organism: Rhodoferax sp. (assembly GCA_035355475.1). GTDB lineage: Bacteria > Pseudomonadota > Gammaproteobacteria > Burkholderiales > Burkholderiaceae_C > Allorhodoferax. Next base: position 9,004 of record DAOQRI010000041.1, read on the forward strand.
CGAAAAAAGCTTCAACCGTGGCCCGCGAGGCCTACTTCCTGGAGTTCGCCGAAACGCTGCGCGCCAACGTGAAGGTGCCGCTGATGGTCACCGGTGGTTTCCGCACGGTGGCCGGCATGAATGCCGCGTTGCGCTCTGGCACGCTGGATGTGGTGGGCCTGGCGCGTCTGCTGGCGATCGATCCCGACGCATCCGCCGCCTTGCTGCAAGGGCGCGACAGCCCGCAGCAGGTGCGCACCATCAGCACCGGCATCAAGGCCGTGGATCGCATGGGCATCATGGAGGTGCTCTGGTACGAGCGCCAGCTAAAGCGCATTGCGAGAGGGAAAGCGCCGCGACCCAACGAGGGTGGGCTGTCAGCGTTCCTGAAGTCTGCTCTCAGCAGCGGCTGGAGAACCTTCCGCACGCGGCGCCTGCGGGCGCGCACTTGATTTGACCCCAGATACCTCAAAGGAGACATGACCATGTCATTCAAAGCGCTACTGACCACCAAGACGAGTGATGCAATTTCCACTGATCTCGTGGATTTCGACGAGACGAGCCTGATGCCAGGTGATGTTACTGTCGCGATCGACTATTCGACCGTCAACTACAAGGACGCGATGGCGATCAGCGGCCGCGCACCGGTGATCCGCCAGTTCCCCCTTATTCCTGGCATCGACTTTTCGGGCACCGTGCAAGCCTCGTCGCGCGCCGGGTTCGCGGTAGGAGACCGTGTTGTCGCCAACGGCTGGGGCCTGAGCCAAACCCACCACGGCGGCTTCTCGCAGAAGGCGCGTGTGCCCGGCGATTGGTTGGTCAAGTTGCCCGACGTGTTTTCGACGCGCGATGCCATGGCCATCGGCACGGCGGGATATACCGCCATGTTGTCCGTCCTCGCGCTGGAGCATGCGGGTGTGGCACCGGACAAAGGTGACGTACTGGTGACTGGGGCCGGCGGTGGTGCTGGGTCCATCGCAATCGCGTTGCTGTCCAAGCTGGGCTATCGGGTAATTGCTTCGACCGGACGGCTGGAAGAGACGGACTATCTGCGCGAGTTGGGGGCGGCCGAGGTCATCGACCGGCGCACTCTGTCTGAGCCGGGCGCTCCGATCGGCAAGGAACGCTGGGCCGGCGCCATCGACTCGGTGGGCAGTCACACGCTGGCCAATGTGTTGGCACAGACCCGGTACCGCGGCGCGGTGGCGGCCTTCGGTCTCGCGCAGAGTGCTGATCTGCCCGGCTCGGTGTTGCCTTTCATCTTGCGCAACGTGACGCTGGCCGGAATCGATTCGGTCAACGCGCCGCAGGACATGCGGCTGCTGGCGTGGGCACGTCTGGCCACCGATCTGGATCTGGGCAAACTCGCGCGCGCCACACAGGTTGTCGGCTTGGCCGAGGTTCCTGGGCTTGCGGGGCCGGTGCTTCAAGGCCAGGTGCGCGGCCGCACGGTCGTGGACGTCAACGCATGAAGGCCAATCCGAGGAACCAAAGATGAGCAGTGACAAGCTAGAGGCCTAAAAAGCATCTAAAACATGCCCCCAACCCACAGGGCCGAAACACGAGTCCCCACAGCCCTCGCAGTTTTCACGCCACAATGTTGCGATGAACGCTGCAACACCGCCCCACTCCACCTGGCTGCATGGCGCCATCGCGCGTATTGAGGCCGATTTCCAGCGCAGTGCGGACACGCACCTCATCCCGCTGAACTTGCCCACTTTTGCCGCCCAAGGCATCGACCTGTACCTCAAGGACGAGTCCACCCACCCGACCGGCAGCCTGAAGCACCGGCTGGCACGCTCGCTGTTTTTGTACGCGCTGTGCAATGGCTGGATCACGCAGGGCGCCACGGTTGTCGAAGCATCCAGCGGCTCCACCGCCGTGAGTGAGGCGTACTTCGCCAAGCTGCTGGGCTTGCCCTTTGTGGCCGTGATGCCGCGCAGCACGTCACCCGAAAAAATCACGCAGATCGAGTTTTACGGCGGGCGTTGCCATTTTGTGGACAGCGCGGCCGCCGTATACGACGAAGCGCGCTTGCTGGCGGCCCAGACCGGCGGCCACTACATGGACCAGTTCACCTACGCCGAGCGCGCCACCGACTGGCGCGGCAACAACAACATTGCCGAGAGCATGTTCACGCAGATGGCGCGTGAACGCCACCCCATTCCCCGCTGGATTGTGGTGGGTGCCGGCA
>DAOQRI010000042.1:0-11171 GCA_035355475.1 Rhodoferax sp.
GCGTGTAGCGCTGCACGAAGTACAAGGGGCGACCTTTGGTTTCGTTATAGATCCTGCCCAGATATTCGCCAAGGATGCCGACGAAGAGCAGCTGCACGCCGCCGAGAAACAGGATAGTGACCATCAATGTCGGATAACCCGCCACCGGATCCCCCCATACCAGGGTCTTGATGAAGATCCAGGAGCCGGCAATGAAAGCAGACAGCGAAATGGCCATACCCAGATAGGAGGCCAGCTTGAGCGGCAGGATCGAGAACGAGGTGATGCCCTCCAGTGCGAAGTTCCAAAGCTTCCAGTAGTTGAACTTGGTGGTTCCAGCGGCTCGCGCGTCGCGTCGGTAGTCAATCCCCTTGGACGGAAACCCGACCCATGCAAACAGGCCTTTCATGAAGCGATGCTGCTCTCGAAGCTGTAGCAAGGCTTGGACTGCACGGCGGCTCAGCAACCGGAAATCCCCCGTATCGGCGGGGATTTGCACGTTTGAAAGACGTGTCATCATGCGATAGAAATAGGCGGCAGTCGCCTTCTTCAGCCATGTCTCGCCATCGCGGTCGATCCTGCGGGCATAGACGACATCGAACCCTTCTTCCCATACTCTCAGGAAATCAGCTATCAGTTCAGGGGGATCCTGCAGATCGGCGTCAATCACGATAACGGCATCGCCCCTCGCGTGCTCGAGGCCCGCGGTCATGGCGATCTCCTTGCCGAAATTGCGAGACAGGTCCACGCTGGTAACGCGTGAGTCGCATGACTGCAGGGTGTCAATCGCAGCTTGGGTGCCGTCGGTGCTGCCATCATTGACGAAAAGGATTTCCCAGTTGTACTGGGGGAGTTCTGCGATAACCTGGCAGGCGCGGGCATGGAACGCTGGAAGAACCTGAACCTCGTTGTAGGCCGGTACGACAATTGAAACCAGTTTATTCATATGCGGTCTTCTTATTCACGAAGCGCATTGCGCCGGTCGGCAAGCCATTGGCGAAGCACCAGGACGATCTGGGTGGCCAGAAGGATCGCCAGCAAATCGAGCGCAAGTTGAGCGGCCCACAAGTGCTTGCTAAGATCACGGATGCCTTCGCCCAGCAGGCTGATCCCCATTTGACTGGGGATGAACACCGCAAGGAAAAGGCTGCCCGTTCCCACCCATGACGCACCCGGCAGGCGAAGCAGGCCCGCGAGCAGGCCTGCGGCAATAAACAGGGGCCAGGCGTGAGAGACGAAGGCATCGCGCAACTCGCTCAGCTGTACCAGCCAGCGCCCATAACCAAATGAAACACGGTCGGCGGGAACGATGTATCGGAGTTCTTTGAATACATGGAAATACTGCACCGTGAAATGGTGAGGCAACGCGTACGCAGCCAGACGCCACAGCAGGGTTGGGTGCTGCAGATACGGATCCAGGACATCACGCAATTTCAGGGTTTTTTCGCCGAAGCAACTGCGGCCTTCCCGATGCGGGGTGCTTCCACCTGGGCCGGCAGCCCGGATGCCCCAGCTGTCGGTTCCAGCGCAATCCACTTGCGCTGGGTTGAGGCCCAGGGCTCGCAACTCGGTGGGTGAGAGCAGCAGGTAGGCACCGTAGTAGGTGGCGTGGTGATAGTTGAGCTGCTGGTAAGGGTTGTGGAGCGAAGGGAGGACACAAATCGTCTGGACGCAAAGCAACGCTGCGATCATCGGCCGGCTCAATGGCAACTGGAAACGCAGTCGTTGCCACGCCAAACAGGCCAACACCAGCGCGGGCACATAGAAGAACTGCACTTTGGAAATTCCAAACAAGAAAGCGCCGAAAACAATCAACAGTGAGCGCTTCAAACCAGGACCCGTCAGAAGGCCGAGCACAAGAACGATGAGCCCCAGAAACGTCACGTACTCGTTGTAAAAACTCTTAAGAATGCCAATGTTGTGAGCCTGAAATAGCCCGATGCTGATCGCCGCAAAGCCAAAGGCTTGTCCCAGGAGACGCAGGCCCAGCACTGAAGCGATACGCACGGCCATGAGATGACCAAGCCACAACAGCAGCACCTTGGCCGAGATGGACTGCCATCTCAGATCGAAATAAATGCCACTGGTCCATTGCTGCAGATAACCGAAAAGGCCAAAAAAGAAGACGCCTGATTCGAAATGGTCGGGTCTCTGAAAGCCACCGGGCCGGAACTCCCAAAGGCGGCCGGTTGCATCAAGCGGACGCGTGAGCATGAAGGTGACGGTTCTGAAGAAGTCACCGCTGTCAAGAAACGTGATCTGTTCGGACAAACCAACAAGTCCCAATCCGATAAAGGACACAAAGACTGCATACAGCGTGAGATGCAGCGATCGGTACGAATTCGGTATCATTGGACGCCCCAGAAGTCGGCGCAACCTTGGTTACGGGTAAGCGCGCAGCAAATGACTCGAGGCCATCGTGGATAGGCCGTTGGGGTCAGTGCGCGGATGCCCGTCCTGTCGGACGCAAGGATTGAGCATTTGCTTTTTCGCAGCGGAAGAACAAATATCGACCGGTCCGCGGGATGGAAATCTGGGTGCATTGGATGGTAGCGAATGGAGCGAAAGGCTTGAGTCGCGAAAGAATGGCACCGATGGGATATCACCCGTCGTCTTGAGCAGGCCTCTTTTGCCCCATCGCCTGCGGTAGAAAAATCCGCCAGCGACCAGAAGCGGAGGGAGAGCGAGCAGAAAAAGCAGCCTTGCACTGTGGCTCGAATAACCTTCAACTTCATAGAAAGAAACCCAGGCCGGTGACTTGTAAACAATGACCTTGACTTTCCTGACGCCTGTCGTTGACGGATTCAGGGGGACATCAATCGCCTGCTTGTCAACCCACCCCCTGGTAATAGACCCACCATGACTGGTCCAGGTTCCTGTCGAGCCTGCAGGGTCGCTGCTGGTTTGAATTTCAAACGAGACCGGTCCATTCGGTGTCATATTCGGAAACAAGACCACCCTGCCCAAAGCGATCGGTTGGGCGAGCGAAATCATGAATGAGCCCGGAGCACCTCCCCCCAGGTTCCTGTTGGTCTTCATGTCTCCGTCAGTTATGGCGCCAGGCGGGCCAAATTGTTCCTGGGGGCACGCCATGCAGGTGTCGGTCACCGTAGCGCCGAGCAGCAAGTTCTGCGCGCTGGCGAACGAAGCGCCGAATGCCGTGTTGCAAACAAGGAGCAACCGCAGAACCACACCGCCGATGCGTGCGGAATGGAGTAGCCGTCTGTGAATGGTGTAGAGTTTCAAGATGCTGTTGTGAGCAAGGCAGGATCAGTCGGGCAAATCCACGTGAATGGTTCGACGTGGCATATTGGCGACGTCAAAGGCGACGAAAGCGAGCAGCAACTGCAACCCAACGAGCGTTGGCAGGGCCGCCAGCATGATTGTGCCCATGGGGGCTGCAGTGCCGGTTGTGATGGACCTTGCCCAGTGGATTGCGCCGAAAAGCAGGCCGAACAGCAGCATGCCTGATCCGGCAACCAGTTCCAGCGAGGCCACAGTCATGTCGCGCAGGAAGTAGTTGTAGAAGATCCGTTTGCTGAAATTGCGCAAGTGCTTGCCAGCGAATTCAAGAAAGATCTTGTGAATCTTCAGGTTGCTGATTTCCGTGCCATACCGCGCATCCATTGGAATGTCCACCACGACCGCCCGCACCGTATTCAACCGGAACAGCAGGTCGGTTTCAAAGAAATAGCGTTCACTGATCTTTTCCATCGGCAGGTGGCGCAATACCTTTGCATGGATTGCGGTAAACCCGTTGGTGACATCAAACAAATTCCAGTATCCGGTTGACAGCTTGGCGACCAATGAAAGCAGTGCGTTGCCCACCAGGCGCATGGCAGGCATCCGGTCCACTTGCGCCAGGTCGTAGAACCGATTGCCCTTCGTGTAGTCTGCCTGCCCTTTGACGATCGGCGCGACAAACAGCGGAATCAGGCAAGGATCCATTTGGCCATCACCATCCACTTTCACCACGACGTCCGCGGCGTTGCGCAGTGCCTCGGCGTAGCCCGTCATGACTGCGCCACCGACGCCGCGATTGACCGTGTGTCTCAAGACCTTGACACGAGGGTCCTGACAGCGTTCGGACACAAAATCACCGCTGTTCTGCGGGCACGCATCATCCACCACGTACACCTGAGTCACCTCCGGTCCCAGGCGGGTGAGGACATCCAGAATATGGTCCTTCACACAGAAGCAAGGAATCACGACTGCAACAACGGTAGTCATCAGGAAAAAATTTCAGAGATTGGGCCGAGGCGCGGGCAACACAACTCGCGTGCCATCCCGCAACCTGAGTGGGCCGGTGTCATCATGCCACTGGCTCGGTCAGGGGCATGAATGGTAGCAAGTCAGCAGCCCACCACCCTCCCGGGTTGGCCATGATCGCGGCTGACATGAAGCTGTAAACCCGATCAATTGTTGCCGGATCATTCGATGGCCCCGGTTCGCACAGTGTCAATTCGTACCTGCCATTTGCAGTCGATGCGCAGATGAAACCGCCAAGGTCACTGCCGGTGCGTTGGGCCAGTCGCACGGCACCCGCTGCCAGCGCGCGTTGGCCACCGAGGAAGTTCACAGACATCGCCGCACCGCCGGGTAGCACCGGGGCGTCTGCCAGCACCACCAGCGTTTCGTGTTGCTCCAGCATGCGGTAGAACGGCCGCAGCCCTGACTCCATGTCAATGACGCGTCCGCCATTCAAGTAGGTTTCAAGGCCACGGTACTTGTCATCAAAATGTCGCCGGACTGCCGGATCCACGCGAGGATCCTGAGTCACGGAAGAAGACATCGAATTGACGACGCCGCCCGTGCGGCCGAGAAAGGCGATGCCCAGACAGAAACTTTCGTAATGCGGTGTCAGCAAAACCAGGCCGCGGCTACGCCCGGCGCAAACAATTGATGCGCCGGGCGGTGTGAAGACACAGTGCAATTCCCGCACGCGGTCCGCGGCCAGCAGTTGCGCTTCGTACTCGTCACGGGCTTCAGCGACAAAACGCGCGTCGCGCCATGCCATCAGTTGGGACTCGTCGGCCGTTACCGGCAGGTGCCGAAAGCCCGCCAGGCTTTGTTGCCGAATGTGCCGAAACCCCAACGCGACTGAACGCCAGTCCCGGCCCGTGGCAGCGTTCAGGTGCCCCCGCAATTTTGCGAGCGAAAATCCCCAAGCCAATGGCAGACGGGCGAGAAACGGCAGCAGCCATGCGAAATCAAGATGGTGCAGCCACGAAACGCACCGCCAGATCAACTTGCGGGTTGGGGCTCCAAAGGATGATTTCATGGCGCCACCCAGGCGATCGAATCGACAAAGGCAGCCACATCCCCAGGCCGGGTGATTTCGAAACAGGGAGTGCTCACGGGCAGGCGGTGCGCCCATTTCAACTCGAAAGCATGTCCGTTTGCCTTGACACGCTCGAAAAGCTCGCGTGGCATCGGTCCGCTTGACGGCGTATCGGACCAATGCTCGCAATAGGCGTCCACAACCGCACTCGCCAGGCCGGCCTCCTGTGCCTGAAGCACCAGATCCGTCGCATAGAAATCAAAACCGAGAGCCGGGTCCATTCTCAAAGGTGAATCCACGCGCACAGCCAGCAAGAGTTCATCAAGGCTGTTGACCGGGCAGGGCAGGGCGGCCGGTTCCTTCAACAACTGTCCCCGATCGAGCACATGTCCTGCCCGCACAGCGCTGCGTCCCGCGCCGCTGATTCCATAGGCGCCGGCCACGGCCAGATTCGGAAATCTGAATCGCGCGTCGCGCAAGGCGGCCGCGAACCGGCGGTCCCAGCCTTCCGGCAAGAACACATCCTGATGGGCCCAGACCAGCCATTCTGCCCGTGGGCGGCTGTCCAGGGTGGCATTGAACGCCATGGCTGCGGAGTCGCAATTGAAGTGGGCCACCCAAGGCAGGCCGCCGCGCTGAAGGCAGGGGGAGGCGGCGAGCCGGGCAGACAAAACGTCGATCCGGCTGACGCCCGTCACCAACATGAGATCGGGAAGTCGGATTGCCTCGGACATCAGCAACTCCTGTCGTCAAAAAAGGGGCTGGCAACGTGCCGTCTACACGGAACTTGGCCGGACCTATCGCCTCCAACCGAGGTGGAGTGGAGCTCGCCGTAAGCAGTCCATATAGACCGCAAGGCTTGATGTCCACCGAACGTTGGCCTGATATTCTTAATGAAATGCATCATAGGAAATCGGTGTCGCCTGCCATCAGCCACCAGTCAAGATGCTGCACCTGTTCCTCCGTCATGTCGGATGCCTTCGGTACGCCCAAAACGGCGGCCACCGAGCGCTGCGTCACGCCCGTGTCGGCCAGTCGAAGGGCCACGGCGGGCGAGGCCCATGTCGTCAGGCCGGCCGAACCCGACCGCGCGGCCTCCAGGCGAGCCAACGTGCATGCCATCGGCAACAGCGCGAGCGGACCCACCCAATCCAGCCACTGCAGGTAATTCGGGGCTGCTACGGTCGGCCCGAGCACCACCACGCCGCACGGCAGCCTCTGCCAGGGGCGTCGAAGCTGCACGAAACGGTAGGCTTGGTCGGGTCGCATGGCAAAGCGCCATCGCAGGTAGGCTGCGTCGCGAACTCCCATGGAATACCGGCCTGCTTCTTGCTGCATTGCGGACCAGGCATGGGTGACCCTGCGGTCAAATTCGGGGTGATCCACGGCCAGAGTTTCTGCACGCCATGACCATCCCGGACGAGGAAGGGCGCCAGTGCCGCTCCAACTCAGCGCCTCCACTGGTCCGCTATCCCAGCTAAGCCCCATTTTCACGGCCAGCCGCAAATGTCGTTCGTTCGGAAAGCCAAACGCGGCAAAAAAATCCTTTGCAGGGCCCAGCCGGCTGGAGTAAAGCCTCTCCGACACGTGATAAAAAGGCCCGCGGCGCCTCAGGACACCCCGCCACTCGGGCGCCACCATCACATCGCCGATCTGCAGGTCACGTGCCGGTCGGCCATGATGCAGCACGGTGCGCGGCGTGCCTCCGCAGTGCGCCACCAGTTCATTGCCTTGCCACAGACCCACCGCCTCGCCGCCGCCATGGCGGTACTTCCAGTCAAACCAGGCTGCATCCACTGTCGAACCAAAAACACGGCGGTGCAGGCCCAAGACAGCTGTGCAATCGGATGGGCCGACATCCCGAAGTGTAAAAACCGTTCCAGCGATCTCGAGCATCTGGGCTCCGGCGTCGTATGTCATGGGCTGACGGTTTTAAGCCTGCCACTCATGGGGCAAGGTCACCACGCCCTGCTCCAGGCCGTGTTGGGTCACTTCCAGTTGCAGACACTGTTCCACCTGATCGTATGGGTGCACGCCGTCCTCGGTGGTCAGAAAGCAGGTCACCGAATAGCGCCCCTTCAGCAAAGGCAGCCGCCTGAACAAGAGGGTCGCCTGTCCGCGTCCATCGCTGTCCATACGCAGCGTCACACCGTCATTGACCGAGCCGGCGCTGGCGACGGTCAACCCCGTCGCATCGGAGAAACCCACCGCCACGCCGGGAACCGGCAGGGACGGATCAATGGCGAACTCGATGGTGATTGCGACATCGGTCTCGCTCGAGTGCACATGCACCTGCCGGCCCTCCTCGTACTCGGTGCGGGCCACGGCATGAACAATTCGCCCGGTACCCTCAGGAACAGCTGTGCGCATCTGCCCAGGCGGGGCGTACGATGCGGCTTGCGACGCAAAGCCGCCCCCGGAAGCCAGGCTGGCGTTGTAGGCGCTGGTTACTTCCGCTGCCGAGCCTTGCAACCGCAGTTTGCCCTTGTCGATCCAGATCGCACGTGAGCACAAGGCCTCCACCTGGTACATCGAATGCGAGCAAAACAAGATCGTCTTGCCTGAATCCTTCAGCCGCATGATCCGGTCAAACGATTTGCGCGCAAATGCACCGTCCCCCACCGCCAGCGCTTCGTCAATAACCAGAATATCGGGCTCCACGCTCGTGGCCACCGCAAAAGCCAATCGGACGAACATCCCGCTCGAATAGGTCTTCACAGGTTGATGGACAAACTCCCCGATATCGGCAAATGCCAGTATTTCATCCAGACGTTCCTCCACCTCGTGATGCTTCAGTCCGAGAATGGCGCCATTCATGAAGACATTCTCGATGCCGGTGAACTCCGGGTTGAACCCCGCCCCCAGTTCCAGCAGGGCCGCCACCCTGCCGTGCACCTGCAGACGGCCCGTGGTCGGTGGCAGGGTGCCGCACAGCATCTGAAGCAAGGTCGACTTGCCGGCGCCGTTGCGCCCCACCAGCCCCACCACTTCGCCGGGCCTGATCAGCAGATCCACGTCGCGCAATGCCCAGAACTCGCGGCTGAACTGTCGCCAGCGCCCCCACAGCAATTGCTTCAGTCGGTCACTGGGGTGGGCATACAAACCGTAGCACTTGCCCAGGCCGCGGGCTTCAATCGCATAACTCTGCGCTTGCGAGGCGGGGGCCACCATGGAGGCCGATTCAGACAACATCGGAAAACCCGGGCCTGAGCCGACGGAAAAGGGCGGCGCCCGCCCAAGCCACCGCCAGACTGGCAACGAAACTCAAGGAGCAGAGGCTCCAATCCGGCCACTGCCCCTCCAATAGTACCGTGCGTGTCTGGGTCATGATCGGTGCCAGCGGGTTCAGCCACATCCAGTCACGCAGGCCACCCGGCAAGGCATCCACGGGAAAAAACACCGGGCTCATGAAGACCAGCGCCGTCATCGCCATCGACAATATCTGGCCGATATCACGTATAAAAGTGCCCACTGCGCTCAGACCCCAGCCCAAGCCCAGGCAAAGTGGCAGCAAGGGCAACCACACCAGGGGCAAGGCCAGCGCCGACAACGGCACCGTCCCCATCCCCAGCCACCGCAGGCCTAGCAGCGCCATCGCTGCGATGCCCAAATGCGCCAGTGCAGCCATCACACTGGCCCAGGGGAGGACCTCCACCGGGAACACCACTTTCTTCACCAGATGCGGTTGTTCCACGATCAGCAGCGGTGCCCGGTTCACACACTCGGCAAAGAAATTGAACACGGCAAGGCCCGCATACAGGCGCAACGCAAAGGCCAGATTCCCCTCGCCCGGGGGGCTCCAACGGACTTGAAACACATGCCGGAACACCAGGGTATAGACCACCAGCATCAACAGCGGTGTCAGCACCAGCCAGGCCGTACCCAGCCAGGACTGGCGGTAGCGCGTGTGCACCTCCCGTCGGGCCAACTGGCCAATGAGGCCGGCGTGGCGCAACGGAAACAGGTACGACAAAAGGATACTCAAACCACCAGACCCACGAAAATGAAGACCAAGGGCAAATCTGAACCACAGTACCTGAGCGTGCGGCCAGCGGCTCAGGCTTTCGGAGGATCGACGCGGCCTTCCGCAATTTCCTTCAGCATCTCGGGTCGCAAGACGCGCAACGCATGCCCATCGCGTTCCACGATTCTGTTGACGAACAAGAGCTGGAAAGAGCGCGTCACCGTCTCGCGACTCGCATTGATCATAATCGCGAGTTCCTGGTGCGTCGGAGCCTGATCGACCGTAGCCTGCGGCAAGTTCCCATCTGCAGCGCGCCTCGGCAATTGTAGTAGCAACACGCAAAGCCTCTGAATGGGATTGGGCAGGCTGAGCAATGTGCGCTGCGCCATGACCGAACGCACGCGTTGCGCCAGCCGTGTCATCACCGCGCGGGCAAGTTCGGGGTGGTTCAGGATCAGCTGACGTGCCGTGCGCGAATCCAGAAAAGCCACAGTCGATTTGACGGCGGCCATGACGTATTCCGACAGAGGCTGGCTATCCACGACGGACAACTCGCCGAAATAGTCCCCCGGATCCACAAAATACAAGCCCACGCTGCGTCCATCCACCGTGAAATCCACACCTTGTAGCCGTCCATCCACCAGGAATCCCAACTCCTGGGCAGGACTGTCCTTTGACATCACCATCGCACGACGCGCAAAAGACCGCAAAGTCATCTGGCCTGAAAGCGATTCCAGCGTCTCCCGCGGCAGCGGTTGCAGCAGCGGAAACTGAGAAATCAATTGAAGCGAAGTCGGCATGCGCCTCAAGTTTAGCGTTGGCCTTGTCTGCCGCCTCAGCCGGAAGCGGTTTCGGGAAGCGCAAGCGCCGGCTTGTGGAACGACAGAACATGTGATCGGGCGCACAGCGAAATGCGGCCGAAGTGAGAAAATAAGCAAATTATTAGAGTTTGGGCCATTGTCAGGCCCTGATTCACCGAAGGAGAGGTCGCCATGAATTCCTTGAACATGCCTGGATTTTTGCCCCATCGCCTCGCCTGCGTTCTGCTGGGCTTGGGCTTCGTGACGCCGCTCATGGCTGCCCAAGCTGGCTCGGAGGTCGTGGGCGAGGTCACCTTGCTCATCGGGCAGGCGCAGTTGGTGGGTGCGGATGATGTCGTCCGTACCGTTGAGCGCGGCCAGTCTGTCCGGGCGGGCGACCGCATCGAAACCCGCGAAGGTGGCCACGTCCACGTGCGGTTCGTGGACGGCGGGCGTCTCAGTGTCCGGCCCTCCAGTCGTCTGCAGATCGAGAATTACAGCCACTCCGCAACGCAGCCGCAAGGGTCTGCCATCAAATTCCGTCTCGATGAAGGCGTGATTCGTTCCATTACCGGGACCTGGGGCGAGGAGGCGCGCGAGCGCTTCCGCCTCAACACCCCGATGGCCGCCATCGGCATCAAAGGCACAGACTTTGTGGTCAAGTCGGACGCCAACGCCACTGCTGCGTCGGTCTATTCAGGCGCGATCCTGCTGGCGCCTCTGGATGACTGCGCGACCCCTCTGGGCTCCTGCCAGAAAGGGCGGGAGAAACTCTTGTCCGCCGACATGAAAGGACTCATGCTCGAACTGAACCGTCAGCAAGGTGCGCCCCAGTTCGTGGCGGCGGTCGACCTGTTGGCCAGCGCCAGGCGTCCGGCGGCAGGCGTGGGCATCGCGACGACGGTTCCGCCCGTCGTCGGTGTCGGCGTCGGTGCCGAAGCCAGGGCTGCCACGGGCGCCAATCTGGACAAGCCCATCGTCAACGAAGCCCGAGGCAGGGATCTGGTGGAGGCGGCAACCCAGATTGCCGCCTCCCAGATTGCCGCAGCCCGGTCACCGGTCGTCCCGGCGCCAGCTCCACTGCAGCCGCAGGTCAATGAACTGGTCTGGGCACGGTATGCCTGGGTCAAGGATGGGGGTCTTGACA
>DAOQRI010000043.1:0-11028 GCA_035355475.1 Rhodoferax sp.
CAATATGATTCCGAATTCCATGGTGTTTCCTTTGATTTGATCTGGCCCGGCCCCAAATGGCCTTTGTCTATTGTTTCTGGACGATGAGGCGGCTGCCCACTACTTCGACCACCCGGTGCGGTCCGATGGTGAGTGCATCACCGGTGTGGATGGCCACAGCCCAATTGGCTCCACGGTACTTCACGGTAGTCGTCCCATCGGGATTCCACGCGTCTATGTGAACCGTCTCGCCAATATCCAGATTGACATCGCGGTTGACACTGGCTGGAAGGCTCGAAGGCTTGGTCTGTTTGTAGGCCCGCCAGCCCAAAACTGCGCCCGATCCGACGACTGCTGCAACGATGATCTGCACAGTGGTCGACGCCTCGGCATGGGCAGCCACAGCAGCAGCGGCCAAGCCAATGGCCAGCATCAGGAGATAAAAAGTACCGGTCACCAGCTCTATGCCGATAGCGGTTCCGGCAAGTAGCCACCAGATTGTCGATTGGGCCATACGGTCCTTGCATGTGTTGCGATCACCACATTTTGGGGCAAAAGGCCGGTAACGCAAGCCGATCGACACAATAAGTCCTTACACTTCGCGCCTGTTTTCTTCATTTTTGCCTGTGGCTGGAGCCGTGTCATGAAATTTCGCTTTCCCATTGTCATCATTGACGAGGACTTTCGGTCGGAAAACACGTCTGGCTTGGGCATTCGCGCGTTGGCTCAGGCCATTGAATCCGAAGGGTTTGAGGTTCTGGGCGTAACCAGCTATGGAGATTTGAGCCAGTTTGCGCAGCAACAAAGCCGCGCCAGCGCGTTTATCTTGTCAATTGACGACGAAGAGTTCACACCGGGGCCCGATCTGGATCCTGCGGTGCTCAATCTACGCCACTTCATTGAAGAAGTGCGGCGCAAGAACCTGGACGTTCCGATTTATGTCTACGGTGAGACCAAAACATCGCGCCATATTCCCAACGACATCCTGCGCGAATTGCATGGCTTCATCCACATGTTTGAGGACACGCCCGAGTTCGTGGCGCGCCACATCATCCGGGAAGCCAAAGCCTATCTGGAAGGTGTTCAGCCACCATTTTTCAAGGCCCTACTGGACTACGCGGAAGACGGCTCCTACTCCTGGCACTGCCCCGGTCACTCGGGCGGTGTCGCGTTTCTCAAGAGCCCAGTGGGCCAGATGTACCACCAGTTTTACGGTGAGAACATGTTGCGCGCCGATGTGTGCAATGCCGTGGAAGAGTTGGGGCAATTGCTGGACCACAACGGCGCGATTGGCGAGAGCGAGCGCAATGCAGCACGGATTTTCAACGCGGATCACTGCTTCTTTGTGACCAATGGAACGTCCACTTCCAACAAGATGGTCTGGCACCATACCGTGGCTCCAGGCGATGTGGTCATTGTGGACCGCAACTGCCACAAGTCCAATCTGCACGCCATCATCATGACGGGTGCGATTCCGGTCTTCCTGAAGCCCACGCGCAACCACTTTGGCATCATCGGCCCGATACCGAAAAGCGAATTTGAGCCCGCTGCCATTCGTGAAAAAATCAGAGCCAATCCGCTGCTGATAGGTGTGGACGCCAAGAAGGTGAAGCCGCGCATCCTGACGCTCACGCAAAGCACGTACGACGGTGTTCTGTACAACACCGAAACCATCAAGTCCATGCTGGACGGCTATGTGGAAAACATCCACTTTGACGAAGCCTGGCTGCCCCACGCTGCGTTCCATCCGTTTTACGGCACATACCACGCCATGGGCAAGAACCGTGCGCGACCCAAAGAGGCCATGGTCTACTCGACCCAGTCCATTCACAAGTTGCTCGCCGGTATCAGCCAGGCCAGCCATGTGCTTGTGCAAGATTCGCAAACGGTGAAGCTGGACAAGCATCTGTTCAACGAGGCGTATCTCATGCATACGTCTACCTCGCCGCAGTACAGCATCATTGCCAGTTGCGATGTGGCCGCTGCCATGATGGAGCCGCCCGGCGGCACTGCGCTGGTGGAAGAAAGCATTGCCGAAGCACTGGACTTTCGCCGCGCCATGCGCAAGGTGGACGAAGAATATGGCGACGACTGGTGGTTCAAAGTCTGGGGTCCGGACAAACTGGTTGAGGAAGGCATTGGCCGCGCCAGCGACTGGATCATCAAGGGCGAATCCAGGAACGCGAAAGCCAACTGGCACGGGTTTGGCAAGATGGCCACCGGCTTCAACATGCTGGACCCGATCAAGTCCACCATCGTCACCCCGGGTATGGATTTGAATGGCAAGTTTGCCAAGACCGGCATTCCGGCCAGCATCGTGACCAAATTTTTGACGGAACATGGTGTGGTGGTGGAGAAGACGGGGCTCTACAGCTTCTTCATCATGTTCACCATCGGCATCACCAAGGGCCGCTGGAACAGCATGTTGACTGCCTTGCAGCAATTCAAGGACGATTACGCCAAGAACCAGCCGATGTGGCGCATCCTTCCGCAGTTCTGCAAGGCGCACCCCAAATACGAGAAGATGGGTCTGGCCGACTTGTGCCAGTATGTTCATGCCTTGTACGCCAAGTACGACATTGCCAGGCTGACCACCGATATGTATTTGAGCGACTTGACACCCGCGATGAAGCCCAGCGATGCCTACGCCCACATTGCGCTGCGCCAGACGGAGCGGGTAGAAATTGACAAGCTCGAGGGTCGCATCACGGTGGGTCTGGTAACACCCTACCCACCGGGCATTCCGCTGTTGATTCCAGGGGAAGTGTTCAACAAGAAGATCGTGGATTACCTCAAGTTCTCACGCGAGTTCAATGCCAAGTGCCCAGGATTCGAAACCGATATCCATGGCCTGGTGGAAGAGAAGGATGCCGACGGAGTGGTGCACTACTTCGCGGACTGTGTGCGGTAGGTCAGCCAGGTTCAAAAAGAAATAGCGCCATAGGCGCTATAACTCTGATAGCTGCCCACGCTTATTTCACGGGGGCTAGCTTCGTATTATGCTTAAGGATTTTCCAGAACCGCCACGGCAGACTGGCTGACGCCACAGTCCACATAGGTAATCTGACCGGTCATCCCGGAGGCCAGGTCGCTGAGCAGGAAAGCGGCAACATTGCCCACTTCATCGATCGTCACATTGCGCCGCAAAGGCGATGCGTTGGCCGAGATCGACAGCAACTTGCCAAAGTCCTTGATACCGCTTGCGGCCAGGGTTTTGATGGCACCCGCACTCAAACCGTTTACACGCATCCCGCGCGGGCCAATTGCCTCGGCCAGATAACGCACAGATGACTCCAGCGACGCCTTGGCCAAGCCCATGGTGTTGTAGCTCGGCACCACACGCACGCCGCCCAGATAGGTCAGCGTCAGCAGCGACGCGTTGTCGTTGAGGTAAGGTAATGCTGCCTTGGCCATACCGGGAAAGCTGTAAGAGCTGATGTCGTGGGCGATCCGGAAGTTCTCGCGTGTCAGTCCATCCAGAAAATTGCCGGCGATGGCTTCGCGGGGTGCGAACCCGATGCTGTGCACGAAACCATCAAATTTGGGCCAATGCGTAGACAGATCGGCGAACAGCTTGTCAATCTGGGCGTCGTCTCCCACGTCACAATCGAAAATCAGTTTGGAGTTGAAGTCTGCGGCGAACTCGGTAATGCGCTCCTTGAAACGCTCACCAACATAGCTGAACGCCAGCTCTGCGCCTTGTTCGTGGCAGGCCCTGGCAATGCCATACGCTATGGAGCGGTTGGACAGCACACCGGTGATCAATAATTTTTTGCCTGCTAAAAATCCCATTTCATCCTCTCAGGTATTGCATAACTCGAGGCAGAATTGTCGCACGTTATTCAATTACTCCTTACGAATCAAGGCACTTAGCGCATTTTTGCAGTACAATCCGGGCTCACGACCAAACGGGCGGGTAACTACCGCCCGTTTTTTTTGGGCGATTGTTTTTGAACAGGCGAATTCGAAGTGGCATTGCAGGACATTGTTGAACAAACTGTGAGCGGTTTGGGATATGACTTGGTGGAGATTGAACGCTCCGCGGGTGGACTGTTGCGCATCACGATTGATTTGCCTTGGGCGCCGCCGCAAGACGGTGTCGCGCCCACAGAGCAATTCATCAACGTGGAAGATTGTGAAAAGGTCAATCGCCAGTTGCAGTTTGCGCTGGAGGTAGACGGTATCGAGTACAAGCGGCTGGAAATTTCATCGCCCGGTATCGATCGGCCTTTGCGCCACTTGCAGGATTTTGAGCGTTTTGTCGGTCATGTGATCGACATCACCCTGAAGGCGCCCATGGGTGCTGCAGCCGGTGGGCAAGTGCATGCCAGTCGCAAGAAGTTCCGGGGAACGCTTGAAAAGGTCGTGGCGGCCGATGGCGTTGCGGGTTGGCAAATCGTCTGGAGCGATGCGCCGCCCGTCAAGCCGGGCCAGAAGGTCAGCAAGAAGCGCGTTGCGCCACCGCTGCAGGCGTTGGGCTTTACGTTGGATGAGTTGCGTGAGTCGCGGCTGGCTCCGATTGTGAGCTTCAAGGGCCGCGGTGGTGCGGGTAGCGTGGATGGAGACGCGCAGTAGCAAGTGGCCTATCCGTTTCGGATAGAACAAATTTTTGTGTTGTATTGGTTAAATCGAGTGTTCAGGAGAGTCATGGCATGAATCGCGAACTGTTGATGCTGGTAGAAGCAATTTCACGTGAAAAAAATGTGGAACGTGATGTGGTGTTGGGCGCTGTGGAAGCGGCCCTGGCACAGGCGACTAAGAAGCTGTATCCCGGCGATGTGGATATTCGCGTCGCCCTGGACCGTGATAGCGGCAACTACGAAACCTTCCGCCGCTGGCACGTGGTTCCCGATGAAGCTGGCTTGCAACTGCCCGACCAGGAAATCCTGCTGTTTGAAGCCAAGGAGCAGATTCCGGACATTGAAGTCGATGAGCATATCGAAGAGTCAGTGCCCTCGGTGCCCATCGGCCGCATTGGCGCCATGGCCGCCAAGCAGGTGATTTTGCAGAAAATCCGCGACGCTGAGCGTGAAATGTTGCTTAACGACTTCATGTCGCGAGGCGAGAAGATTTTTGTGGGTACCGTCAAGCGCATGGACAAGGGTGACCTGATTGTCGAAAGCGGACGGGTAGAAGGGCGCTTGCGACGCAGCGAGATGATCCCAAAGGAGAATCTGCGCACCGGCGACCGTGTTCGCGCCATGATCATGGAAGTGGACTTGACCCTGCGTGGCGCACCCATCGTTTTGTCGCGTTCGGCGCCCGAATTCATGGTCGAGTTGTTCCGCCAGGAAGTACCCGAAATCGAGCAAGGCCTGCTGGAGATCAAATCCTGCGCCCGTGATGCGGGTTCGCGTGCCAAGATTGCGGTGCTGTCCCATGACAAGCGGGTAGACCCCATTGGCACCTGTGTCGGTGTGCGCGGCACCCGGGTCAATGGTGTCACCAACGAACTGGCCGGAGAGCGCGTTGACATTGTGCTGTGGAGCGAAGATCCTGCCCAGTTTGTGATTGGTGCGTTGGCCCCTGCCAATGTGTCCAGCATCGTGGTGGACGAAGAGCGCCACGCTATGGATGTGGTGGTGGATGAAGAAAACTTGGCCATAGCCATTGGCCGTGGCGGCCAGAACGTGCGTCTCGCCTCGGAGTTGACCGGCTGGCGCATCAATATTCTCGATGCAGCAGAGTCTGCACAGAAGCAGGCCAACGAGACCGATAGCGGGCGCAAGCTGTTCATGGAGAAGCTCGATGTGGACGAAGAGATCGCCGACATCCTGATTGCAGAAGGATTCACCAGCCTCGAAGAAGTGGCCTATGTGCCGCTACAGGAAATGCTGGAGATCGAAAGCTTTGACGAAGAGACCGTTACCGAGCTGCGTACGCGTGCCAAGAACGCCTTGCTGACGATGGAAATTGCGCACGAAGAAAGTGTGGAAGAAGTTTCTCAGGATTTACGCGACCTTGAAGGTCTGACACCCGAACTGATTGGCAAGCTGGCCGATAGCGGTGTGCATTCGCTTGATGACCTGGCCGATCTGGCGGTTGACGAGCTCACGGATATTACCGGCCAGTCTGCGGACGACGCCAAGACCCTGATCATGAAGGCTCGCGAACATTGGTTTACCGATGAAGCAGCCTCTCAAGAGTAATGGTTATGTAAAAAAAGTTTCAGTAAAGGCCAACAACCGCCCGATGGGTGGTTGGGCCGCCGCCAAAGGTTACACAACAAATGTCCAGTACGACCGTCGCCGAGTTTGCAAATGAACTCAAAAAATCCACTGACACGCTGCTTGAGCAGCTGAAGTCTGCCGGGGTTGCCAAATCGTCAGCCTCCGATGTCCTGACGGACTCTGACAAGCACAGCTTGCTCAATTACCTGCAGAGCAGCCACGGAACCGTCAGTCCTGACCGCAAAAAGATCACCTTGGTCAAGAAGCAGACCACAGAGATCAAGCAGGCAGACGCTACCGGAAGGGCGCGCACGATCCAGGTGGAAGTGCGCAAGAAGCGTACCTTTGTGCGGCGCGACGACGAAATTACTAGCCCGGCGGAGCAACATGAAGCACCAGCACCGGTGGCCGCTCCGGCCGCATCGCTGATCGACGACGCCGAACTGGCCCGCAGGGAGGAAGAAGCGCGGCGCCAGGCAGAGCTTATCCGCCGCCAGGAAGAGGAATTGGCCCAACGCCGTCGGGATCGCGAAGAGCAAGAAGCCCGCGCCCGCGAGGCTGCGGACGCATTGGCTGCACAGGCCGCGGCCCGCAAGGAAGCCGAGGCGGCTTCAAAAGCGGCGAGTGCTTCGACAGATCATGCGGCAACCGCGAAGCCGGCGGAGTCCACTGCTGCGTCTGACGCGGCAAAGGCCGAAGCAATCGCGCGCGAAAAATCCGCGGCTGCAGCCGCATCGAAGGCTGTCGCAGACGAAGAAGTGGCCCGTGCTGCGGATTTGGGCGACCGCCGCCGCAAAGCCGAAGCCGAAGCCGCTGCCATTCGTTCCATGATGGCAACCCCCAAGCGGGTGTTGACCGCCAAAAAGCCGGAGGAAGCCAAGCCTGCCGCTGCCGATGCCAAGGCCGGAATGAAAGGCACACTGCACAAGCCGGCCGCTGGTGCGGTTGCCAAGCCGGTCAAACCGGCTCCAGGCGCACCGGTCAATGCCCAACCTGGGTCCGGTAAAGAGGTTAAGTCTGCCAAGCTCTCCAGCAGCTGGGCAGGGGACCCCGCAAAAAAGAAAGCTATTCCTACCCGCGGAGACAGTGGTGCTGGAGCGGGAAGGGCAACCAACTGGCGCAGTGGTCCTCGCGGACGCCGTGGCAGCAATGACCGTGATCGCGAACACCAGCCCGTTTCAGCGCCGGTGGAAGCGCGCGTCTTGGAAGTCCATGTGCCTGAAACCATCACCGTGGCCGAACTGGCGCACAAGATGGCGGTCAAAGCATCCGAAGTGATCAAGCATTTGATGAAGCTCGGCCAGATGGTCACCATCAACCAGCCCCTGGATCAGGACACCGCCATGATCGTGGTGGAAGAAATGGGACACAAGGCAGTTGTGGCGGCCCTGGACGACGCCGAAGCCTTTACCGACGACGAAGTCTTGCAACAGCACGCCGAAGCCTTGCCGCGTGCGCCGGTAGTGACCGTGATGGGTCACGTCGACCACGGCAAGACGTCGCTGCTTGACTACATTCGCCGCGCCAAAGTGGCGTCCGGTGAAGCCGGTGGCATTACCCAGCACATTGGTGCTTACCATGTGGAAACTCCGCGCGGTATGGTGTCCTTCCTGGATACCCCGGGTCACGAAGCCTTCTCGGCCATGCGAGCCCGTGGCGCCAATGCCACCGACATCGTGATTCTGGTTGTGGCAGCCGACGACGGCGTCATGCCACAAACCAAGGAAGCCATCAAGCACGCCAAGGCGGCAGGTGTTCCCATCGTCGTGGCCATCAACAAGATCGACAAGCCCGATGCCAACCCCGAGCGCGTGAAGAACGAGCTGGTGGTGGAAGAGGTGATCCCCGAAGAATTTGGTGGTAGCTCGCCATTCGTGCCGGTGTCCGCCAAAACCGGTCAGGGCATTGATGAATTGCTGGAGCAGGTGCTCTTGCAGGCTGAAGTTCTGGAACTGAAGGCTCCCGTTGACGCCATGGCCAAGGGCCTGGTGATCGAAGCCCGTCTCGACAAGGGCCGTGGTCCGGTTGCCACCATTCTGGTGCAATCCGGCACGCTCAAGACCGGCGACGTGGTGCTGGCCGGGCAGACCTATGGCCGCGTGCGCGCCATGCTGGACGAAAACGGCAAGCCCATCAAGACGGCTGGGCCATCGATTCCCGTTGAAATCCAGGGGCTGACCGAAGTTCCACAGGCTGGTGACGAATTCATGATCTTGGCCGATGAGCGCCGGGCCCGTGAAATTGCCACTTATCGCGCAGGCAAGTTCCGCAACACCAAGCTGGCCAAGCAACAAGCCGCCAAGTTGGAAAACATGTTCACCGACATTTCTGCCGGCGAAGTCAAGATGGTTCCCATCATCGTCAAGGCAGACGTGCAGGGTTCGCAGGAAGCCTTGGCGCAGTCATTGCTCAAGCTGTCGACCGACGAGGTCAAAGTGCAGATGGTGTACGCCGCAGTGGGCGGCATCAGCGAATCCGATGTCAACCTGGCGATTGCCGCCAAGGCTGTCATCATCGGCTTCAACACACGGGCTGACGCCGGTGCGCGCAAGCTCGCCGAAAACAATGGCGTGGACATCCGTTACTACGACATCATTTATGACGCTGTGGACGACCTGAAACTGGCGATGTCGGGCATGCTGACACCGGACAAGAAGGAAGAAGTCATCGGTACCGCCGAGATCCGTCAGGTGCTCAAGGTGTCCAAAATTGGTTCTATTGCGGGTTGTATGGTTACCTCGGGTGTGGTGCGCCGCACCGCCAAGTTGCGTCTGCTGCGTGGCAACATGGTCATCTACTCCGGCGAGCTCGATTCGCTCAAGCGTTTCAAGGACGATGCGAAGGAAGTCAAAGAGAACTTCGAGTGCGGCTTGACCATCAAGAACTACAACGACATCCAGGAAGGTGACGCGTTGGAGTTCTATGAAATCCGCGAAATCGCCCGTACGCTGTAAACAGTAGATTCTGATGGCGCGCAAGAAGTCTTCTACACCCCACCGCGGTTTCCGCGTGGCCGATCAGATCCAGCGGGATCTGACCGAGTTGATCGCGCGCGAGTTGAAAGACCCGCGCGTGGGCATGGTGACGATACAGGCAGTGGAAGTGACGCCAGACTACGCACACGCCAAGGTGTTTTTCAGCTTGTTGGCCGGAGACCCTGTTGCGTGTGCAGAAGGACTAAATCAGGCGGCGGGTTTTTTGCGTGCTGGCTTGTTCAAGCGGCTGCACATCCATACCGTTCCGACTTTGCACTTCCACTTTGACCGCACCACGGAGCGCGCCGCAGACATGAACGCCTTGATCGCGCAAGCCGTGGCCTCGCGTTCCAAGAACGAGGAATAACATGAACGCGCCGCGCACCAGGGTGCCAAGGCGCCCTGTGCATGGGGTGCTGTTGCTGGACAAACCACTGGGTTGGTCGAGCAACGACGCCTTGCAAAAGGTGAAATGGTTGTTGCGGGCCGAGAAGGCGGGCCATACTGGCACGCTGGACCCGCTGGCTACCGGTGTGCTGCCGTTGTGTTTTGGTGCCGCCACCAAGTTTAGCCAGCTGCAACTGGATGCTGACAAGGAGTATGCCGCGACGGCGTTGCTGGGAACCAAGACCAGCACCGGCGACGCGGAAGGTGATGTGATGGTGGTGCGGACGGTGAGGGTGACGGAAAGTGATATAGCGCGTGTGACGCCCCTGTTTACCGGGCCCATCCACCAAACGCCGCCCATGCACAGTGCACTGAAGAAAGATGGCAAAGCCCTGTACGAGTACGCGCGTGCAGGCATTGAAGTGGAACGTGAGGCACGTGCGGTCACCATTCATGCATTAAAAGTGACTCTAGCCCCCGTAGACGCTACGCAGACAGCTATCGAAATGATAGTAAAATGCAGCAAGGGCACTTATATTCGCACCTTGGGTGAAGATATTGGTGAAGCACTGGGATGCGGCGCGCACTTGACGCGGTTGCGAAGGACAGCGACCGGGAACTTCCAGGTGTCGCAATGCGTGACCCTGGCGGCGTTGGAGGCCATGACAGAAGAAGAGCGGCAGGCCTGCCTGCTGCCGGTAGATGCCCTATTGGAGCGCCACACCGCTGTCACGCTGGACGCAGAGAATGCAGGGCGGTTTCTGAGCGGCGTGCGCCGCCGCGGAAATTGGCCCGATGAGGAGATGGTGGCCGTGTATGGCACACAGCCACGCGCTTTGCTGGGCACAGCCCATACCAAGGCTGGAGAGTTGATACCGGGGCGCTTGCTGAGCCCGCTTGAGATTGCACAGTCTCAAACCCAGCAAGCATGGAACCAGGAACCAGCCTGAACGCCCAAGGCGTGTGGCACAACAGATTCAAGAGAAAGTGAACCATGACTACTAAACAAATACGCAATATCGCGATCATCGCCCACGTTGACCATGGCAAGACCACCATGGTGGACCAACTCTTGCGCCAGTCCGGCACCTTTGCCAGCCACGAAAAAGTGGTCGACACAGTGATGGACAACAATGCGATCGAAAAAGAGCGTGGCATCACGATTCTGGCCAAGAACTGTGCTGTGACCTGGGAAGGCACGCACATCAACATCGTCGACACACCCGGACACGCCGACTTCGGCGGTGAAGTGGAACGTGCCCTGTCCATGGTGGATGGCGTGGTGTTGCTGATCGACGCGCAGGAAGGCCCCATGCCCCAGACGCGTTTCGTGACCAAGAAGGCTTTGGCGCTGGGTCTGAAACCCATTCTCGTGGTGAACAAGGTGGACAAGCCCGGTGCACGCCCCGACTTTGTGGTCAACGCCGCGTTTGACCTGTTTGACAAACTCGGTGCCACCGATGAGCAACTGGATTTCCCAGTGGTGTACGCCTCGGGCATCAACGGTTGGTCTTCGA
>DAOQRI010000044.1:0-10999 GCA_035355475.1 Rhodoferax sp.
AGGTTCGGTACGCCCAGAGCGGGGTCGCGACCGAAAATGCGAAACATCTCGGGCGACCAGGTGGTGGTGTTGGTGTCTGCATCCCACTCAAAGCTGGCCAGATGTGCCATGCTCTCCGAGCGCGCCATCAGGACTTGTCGATGCTGTAGCGCCGCCTCACGTTGCGTCCAGGTGTGCAAAATGCGGTTGAAGCCTGCCACCAACTGGCCGATCTCGCCCTGTTGGTTGCCGGGAAGGGGCGGCGGAATCTGCGATGAATTCGCCAGAGCCGCCATGGCGTCTGCCGTGGCCACCAATGGGGCCAGCTGGCGCTTCAAAACCCACCAGGTCAGCGCGCCGGTTAGCAGGGTCAATAGCAGTGATGCCCAGAGCAGGCGTTCTTTCATCCTGGCAATCGGTGCAAATGCCTCCTGCGCGGGCAATATGGCCACAGCGCACCAACCCGCTGCAGGAATAGCCTTTGCCGCTGACAACTCCAGCACGCCGCGTGAACTGAGCGCCACGCCATATCCTTCGTAGCCCTGCATGTAACGGTCATGCATGGCGTTCAGTCCGGGCGCCGGCACCGGTTGCATCACGCGGCTGCGGTCGGTGGCGGTGATAAATAGCTGGTGTTGCGGGGCGATTAGAAAAAAGCCACCGGTCTGGCCATAGCGACCCTGGGTGATTTTGTCCAGGAAATTGGGCTTGCCCAGGTTGGTCACCCCGACGAGGACCCCGACGACTTTGTCCTGACTGTCTTTCATTGGGACAGCGATGGCAAAAACGGGTGCCTTTAACTGCTTGCCCATGACCGGGCGGCCGATGACCGACTTGCCCTGTTTGAGCGGAGCCGCAATGAAATCCATTTCCATGTAGTTGGTGCCAATCCGATTGGCCGAGCGCGGCACGTCAACGATGGCTGTGCCGTCCAGTCCAGCAACCCAGACTCCGCCGTTGAACAGCAGTTGCAACGATGGACGCTGCTCCAGGCGAGCTTGCAACCCAGCCGGACTAGCCATCAAGCCTGCATCCAGCTTTGCAACGCCCTCCAGGGCCAGCAAGCGTTCATTCAAGTTGCCATTCACCTCGTTGGAAACGGAAGTGACCACCGAGAACTGCTGCTCGCCCAGCAGGCGTTCCATATCGGCTTGCAAGCTGCGATTGGCGAAAAAAGTGAGTGACCAGATCCCCAGCACAAACACCATCAGCGTGAAAACGGTGGCACGGGCTTTGAGCGAATGCAACTGCGAGATTCCGAGCTTCATCTGGTATTCGATTGTGCTATTACTTTGATAGCTACTTACGCAGTATCTACGAGGGCTAGAGTCATATTTCGTTGTGAAATTTGGAGCTCATGGCCCAGCTGCTTTCAGTTTACCTTCAAGTGCTTCAAGCGTCAGCGGTTTGCTGAACAAATACCCCTGGTAGGCGTGGCAACCCTGGTGTGCCAGAAAATCCGCTTGCGCCTGCAGCTCCACCCCTTCGGCAATGACCGACAGGCCCATGCTTTCCGCCAGCGCCACCACCATTTTGGCAATGGCTGCGTCGTTGGGGTCGTTCACGATGTTGCGCACAAAGCCCTGGTCAATCTTGAGCTGGTCCAGTGGCAGGCGCTTGAGGTACGCCAGGGACGAGTAGCCCGTGCCAAAGTCGTCCAGCGAGAAGCTCACCCCATGGGCCTTGAGTTCGCCCATTTTGGCAATCACGGCCTCTATGTCGTCCACCAGCATGCTTTCGGTCAACTCCAGCTTGAGCAGCCTGGGTGTCGCGTGTGTGCGCGCCAGCGTGCTACGCACCGTGTCCACAAAATCAGCTTGCTTGAACTGGCGTGCGCTCACATTCACCGCGATCGTCAGGTGGGCCATTGCCGTGTCGCTGGCCCACGCGGCCAACTGCGAGCAGGCAGTCTCCAGCACCCATTGACCAATGGGCAGAATCAGCCCGATCTCTTCGGCCAGTGGAATAAATTCCGCCGGTGACACCATGCCGCGCTGCGGGTGCTGCCAGCGCACCAGCGCCTCTACCCCGGTGACCCGTCCTGCGCCCACCACCTGCGGTTGGTAGTGCAGCAGGAACTGGTGGCCGGCAATCGCTTCGCGCAGATCGGCCTCCAGGGCGGCGCGGGCCGAGACTTCGGCCTGCATGCCTGTATCAAAGAAGCGCAACGCATTGCGGCCTGCTGCCTTGGCCTTGAACATGGCGAGTTCGGCGCGTTTAAGGGGTTGCTCACTGCTCTCCAGCGTCACTCCGCCAAACAGGGTAATGCCAATGCTGGGCGTGCTGTAGTGGGAGCCTTGTTCGAGGGTGAAGTCCTGGCGAAATGCCTGCAGGATGTTGTCGCCCACCGTTTCTGACTGGGTTGCCGCTTCGATGTCGTCCTCGCTCAGGTCTTCAAGCATCACCACAAATTCGTCGCTTCCAAGGCGTGCCAGGGTGTCGCCGTCGCGGATGCAGGCTTTTAGGCGCTGTGCCACCTGCACCAGCAGCAGGTCGCCCTGGTGGTGGCCCAGGGTGTCGTTGATGGTTTTGAAATTGTCCAGATCGACAAACAGCAAAGCGCTTTTTCGCGCGTGCCGGGTACTGGCGTGCAAGGCCTGCTCCAGCCGGTCAAGTAAAAGGCGGCGGTTGGGCAGGTGGGTCAGCGGGTCGTAGAAGGCCAGCGTGTCAATTTGCACCAGGGCATTGACCCGCTCGGTGATGTCATTGAAGATCGCAACAAAGTGGGTCGTGTGACCTGCGTCGTCCTTGACCGCACTGATGCTGAGCCACTCGGGGTATTCCTCGCCATTCTTGCGGCGGCTCCAGATTTCGCCAATCCAGGAGCCTTCACTTTCCAGTGTGGCAGCCATGGTGTCGTAGAAAGCCCGGTCGTGCCGACCACTTTGCAGCAAGCGCGGTGTTTTTCCAATGGCGTCTTCGGCGCTGTAGCCGGTTATCTGGCTGAATGCGGAGTTGACGCGCAAAATCACGCGCCGTGCGTCGGTGATGAGCATGCCCTGCTGGGAATTGAAAGCGGTTGCGGCAATGCGTTGCGCTTCACTGGCTTGCTTGCGCTCCGTCACAAAGTGGTTTATGGCATCCACCAGGATGTCAATTTCATCGCGGTAGCGGGCCCGCTTTTTTCGGTGCACGGTCAACTCTGCTGTGTCACCTGAATGCCCACGCCTGGTCACATCCATTGCAAGCTGGTGCAGATGTTTGGCCACCTTGTGGTACACGATGGCGAACAGCACCAGAGCCAAACCGATGATCTTGACCAGGTCGGTTATCACCAGGGTTTTCAAGGTGTTGTTGGACTGGTTGTTGGCCTCAGCGTAAGACTCTGAAATGCGCAACGTTCCCAGAGCTGTGGCCTGATCCTGTGCCAGGATGGGCACGCTCCACACATGGTCCACCGTGCCGCTAAAGCCCGGCTGGCGTACATCCACCAACAACTTGTCCGGGCCAAGCACCTCGACACGCACCACAACCTGCGAGGCCACCATGCCGCCCAGCACGGCGTTGAGCCCCACCACGTCATACTGCCACAGGGAAGCGGAGATGGCCGACAGGCTTTGCTGAACCGCTTCCCGTGCATCCAAATGCGCGTGGCGCAACGCCTTGTCACGCTCGTAGGCCACGCCGAATGCCGTTGCCAAGGTAAACACGGCCAAACTGACAACCACCACCCAGACCAATATGCGCAGTGCAAGGACGGAGTGGCGGTACAAAACCATGGCTATTTTCTGGCCCAGATGGCGGAATACGCCGCTTCAAAACCCAGCGTGGCTTCTATCCCCCGGTTGCCAGTGGTTTTGACAAGTTCCGTGGTCACGAGTATGGGCCTTGACTGCAAGCCGCTGGGCAGCACGCCCGCCATCGCACGGTTGAGTTCGTCGGCAAGCTGGTAGCCCTGCATTTTCAGGGGCTCGGCAACCGTTGCCATCTGCTGGGAAATGCCCGCGCCTATGCGGCCAAGGGCTTTGGCGGAGCCGTCACCAGCAGACACATTGCGAATGTCTGTGCGCTTGGCCTGCAACAGAGGGTAGTTGATCGCATCAAAGTACACATCATTGATTGCCAGGCTGTACGTCCAGGCCGCGCCGTGGGTGGCGGCCAGTTTTTGAACGACGCCAGGCATGGCCGCAGCCGCATCCGAAATCAGCACGTTTTCAACCGCCAGCACCGTGCACCCCTTGTAGCCCTTGCATGCCTGTATGGTGGCTTGCATGGCTTCGGTTTTGGCGTTGGCTACGGCATACTGGTTGTCGTTGAATATGACCACACCCACCGGTTGCTGCCTGGCGATGGCATCCTGGATTACAAAATCGGCAGCCATTTTTGCCACATCCACCGGCAGGGTTGACACGTTGGCAAACAGGTCTTTCGTGGGGCCGGGGTCTTTGGCAGCGTGCCAGCCCACCAGGACAATCTTGTTCTGTTTGGCGCCAGCCACTTGTGGGGCAAAGTCGTCGGGGTCAAAGCCTCCAAAAACGATTCCGTGCGGTCGCGCCGCAACCGCTTGTGTCAAGGCCTGCGCCTGGGTGGTTTTCAGTCCCTGCCCGTCTTCCAGGTGGACCTGCCAGCCCAGCTTGCGGGAGGCCTCTTCGAAGCCCCGATACACCCCCATGGCGCCGCCATTTCTGAAATCGGAGGCGATGAAAACAACCGTCTTTGCAGGCTGGGCGACTGGCCCCGCAGGTGGCGCTTCAAACGCAGCCTGCGCCCAGCCCGAAGCCGAAAGCAGAGCCAACAAGCCTGCAAGAAAACGGTTTGCCTTCTTCATGTGTCTCCTTTGAAGACCGACAGAATACTCTATACACGCCACTTCGGAAAGGTGGCAGTTGCATTGCGAGTTGCACTACTTATGCATAAAGCTGCACCACATTGCGCCCGACCTCTTTGGCCTTGTACATGGCTGCATCGGCCCATTTCATAAGATCGGTCTGGCTGGCCTCATGGCCCATGAACAGCACCACGCCAATACTGGCGCTGCTGTGGTGCTCTATGGTGGTGACACTTTGCCCCGGCTTGGCCACGGTCAGCCGATAGGGCAAGGCCAGACTGAGGCGAATTTTTTCCGCCACACCTGCCGCCATTTCGCTGGACTTGGCCTTGTCGGTATCCAACTCACTGAGCGCCACAACAAATTCATCGCCGCCGGTACGTGCCACGGTATCGACTTCGCGCACGCAGGCGGTCAGGCGTTTGGCCACTTCGATCAGCAGCAAATCGCCCATCGCATGTCCGTGCTGGTCGTTCAGGGGCTTGAAGTTGTCCAGGTCCAGGAACATCAGCGCGCCGTATAGCCCACTACGGTGGCTGGTTGCAATGGCCAGGTTGAGGCGGTCTTCGAGCATGCGGCGATTCGGCAGGTTGGTCAGAGCATCAAAGTGGGCAATGTGTTCGAGCTGTTTTTGGTGCTCCTTGATGCCCGTGATATCGGAGAACAGTGCCACATAGTTTTGTGTGGTCCCCGTTGAGTCACGCACGGCGCTGATGGTAAGCAGTTCGGCATATACCTCGCCGTTTTTGCGCTTGTTCCAGATTTCGCTGCTCCAGTGGCCGGGACCGGTCAGGTCGCGCCACATGGCTTCATAAAACGCCGGGTCCTGGCGGCCAGATTGGAGAATGCGGGGATTCTGGCCGATGGCCTCTTCGCGGCTATAGCCGGTGATGCGGGTAAAGGCTTCGTTGACATCGATGATGATTCCGTCAGCGTTGGCAATGGTGATGCCTTCGCGCGCGTGGCTGAATACGTTGGCTGCCAGACGAATTCTTTCTTCCTTGCGCTCGCGCTCGGTAATGTCCTGCACCAGTCCGTAAATGCGCACCACCCTCGCGTTGCCATCGCGCTCTGGAAAGCCTTTGGCGAAGACCTTGCGCTGCTGGCCGTCGGTTTGTACCGCCGTTAGCACAAGATCGTAGGGGGTGCCGTGTGCGATTGCTTTGCTGACTGCTGCAAACAGAATTTGCGTGGATGCCGGCGTATACAACTGGGCCTGCCCCTCCAGGTTCGGAACGCCCAAAGCCGGGTCGCGGCCGAAAAGCTGGAACATCTCGGGCGACCAGGTGACGGTGTTGGCATCCACATCCCACTCAAAGCTGGCGATGTGGGCTGCGCTCTCCGTGCGCTTCATCATGGCTTGCAAGCGTTGGATGGCCATCTCGGTGTGCTTGCGCTGGGTAATGTCCCTGTGGGTGATGACGGCACCCGCTGTGCCGCCGTTACCCAATGGCAGCGCGATCATGGCAAACCAGCGCTGCTGCGTTGGCGAATCGCAGGGGTATTCACAGTTGTAACTGGGTAAGCTGCCGTCCAGGACCGCTTGCAGGCCCATGCGGGCGGCCAAAGCGCCTTCGGCGTTCGCATCAGAGCCTGCGCGGCAGACTTCAAGGTAATTGGTGCCAATATCCGTGTGCTGCGCAGGTTTGCCGGGTTCCTGGCTGTTGTCCACAGAAAAATGTTGCCACCGTGCATTGACGGCCTGGATCACCCCGTGGCGGTCGATCACGGCAATTTCTGCTTCCAGTGAATTCAGTACGGTGTCCTTGAATGATTCGCTGGCTTGCAGCGAGTTTTCACGTTGAACGCTTTTCTCCAGAATGCGGTTGAAGCCCGCCACCAACTGGCCAATCTCGCCCTTGTCGGTGCTTGACAGAGGTTGCGGGATTTGCCCGGAGTCGGCAAGGGCGATCATGGCGTCCGTCGTGGCCATCAGTGGGGCCAACTGGCGTTTCAAAACCCACCAGATGAGTGTGCCGGTCAGCAGCGTTAGCAACAGTGTGGCCAGCAGCATGCGTTGCTGCATGGCAACCACCGGAGCAAAGGCTTCCGAGGTGGGAACGACCGCACCCATGAACCAGCCTGTGACGGGGATGCCTTTGGCCGCGGTGAGCTCCTCTACGCCTCTGGAATTGACCGAAACGCCATATCCCTCAAAACCTTGCATGTAGCGGTCCAACATGCTGTTGACGCCCGCAGGCGGCAGCGCTTGCATGATGCGGCTCTTTTCGGACGCAGTCACGATGAGCCGGTACTGCGGTGCGGTCAGCAAATAGCCGCCGGTCTTGCCGTAGTGGCTTTGGGTAATCTTGTCCAGAAAATTGGGCAGACCCAGATTGATGGTGCCCACCAGCGTGCCAATCACCATGCCTGCACCGTCGCGTATGGGGGTGACGATGCTGAAAATCGGTGCGCCCAGTTTTTTGCCCATGGCGGGTCTGCCAATCAGCGTCTTACCTTCCTTCAGTGAAATGGAAACAGACTCGCGGTCCATATAGTTGGTGCCAATGCGTCCGGCGGATAGCGGAACATCTGCAATGGCTGTGCCTTCGACTCCGGTGGCGAACACACCGCCGTTGAACATCTGCAGCAGTACCATGCGTTGATTCAGATAGACCTGCAGCGCAGCCGGGTCGGCGACCATGGGGGCATCAATTTTTTGGGCAATCTGGACCAGCCACTCCTGACGGACCTGCAGTTCTTCGTTGATCTGCGATGCGACGAGGGAAACGGTCTGAAACTGCTGCTCTCCCAGAAGCTTTTCCATGTCGGACTGCAGCAAGCGGGTGGCGTAGAGCGAGAGTGCCCAAACGCCGGCCAAAAAAATCGCCAGCGTGAACAGAGTCAGCCGGGTTTTGAGCGACTGCCATGGGGAGACTTTCAGGTTCATATGGGTCTTCATACGCACTCTGGGTTTGTTTCAGTCTACACAGTAGTGACCGGTGTGGGTGGCTTTTTGCAACCCTGTCCGCATGTGAGCTTGATGCACATCATCGGGCGGTGGATAGATGGATGCCATATACTGTATAAAAAAACAGCTATTCAAGTGATGCCATGTCTGCCACCCACCGCCTGCTCTCTACGGTCGGCGTCCACCCGGACGTCTGGCAGGCCGATGCGCTGGCCGGTGCCCCGCAGCGGGTGCTGGCGACCGGTGATGCGCTGCTGGATGCGCAGTTGCCCGGCGGCGGCTGGCCGCTGGGGGTCTTGAACGAGATACTGCAGCCCGCTGGTGTGCACAGCGAATGGCGCCTGCTGCTGCCTGCGCTGGCCCGCTCGGGCAGCCGCGCCGTGGTCCTGGTGGGCGCGCCGCATCCGCCCTTTGGCCCCGCACTCGGTGCGCAAGGGGTGCTAAGCGCTCGCCTGTTGTGGGTGGCACCATCCGGTAGCGCCCAGCGCCTGTGGGCCACTGAGCAGGCGCTGCGCTGTGCCGATGTGGACGCCGTGCTGGCCTGGCTGGTGCAGGTGCGCCCCGATCAGCTGCGCCGTCTGCAAATGGCCGCTGCCGAGTTTGACAAGCTGCTGTTTGTGATGCGGCCTGAGCAGGCTCAGGCCGAGTCCTCGCCTGCCGCACTGCGCCTGTGGGTGGCGCCGTCGGACCAGCCGGGTGATGCGCTGCAGGTGCGCGCCCTCAAGCGGCGTGGCCCACCCATGGGCAGTTCGCTGCATCTGGCTGCCCGCTCGGCCCGTTTGTCCATGCTGCTTGCAGCGCAAAAATATGCACTGGATCGCACTGCAGCCTGCGTCTGACGCAGCTCTGGCTGACGCCACCACGGCCTGGTCGTGGTGGGCGCTGCAGTTCACGCCGATGGTGGCGCGCGTGGAGTCGGCGCTGGTGATGGAGGTGTCCGCCAGCGAGCGCCTGTTTGGCGGGTCCGTCGCCTTGCTGGCCCGAATATTTGAGTCAAATAGGCCTCTAGCCCTCGTCGAATATGCACAAGGCGCTACATCTTTAATAGCGTTTGCGCGCTTGCAGTGTGCAGACGCGCAGGCCCCTACGGAGCATCCCATACCGGCAGATGATTTGCCCCTGCACACCCTGGCCGCTGCGCGTGCCCACCTGCCCACCTTGCAGCGCCTGGGCATTGCCAATTGGGGGCAATTGCGTGCCTTGCCGCGTGGCGGCCTGGTGCGCCGCTTTGGCGCAGGTCTGGTGGATGCGCTGGACTGCGCCTATGGCCAGCGTGCCGAGGTATACCCGTGGCTGACCTTGCCCGAGGTGTTTGACGCACCGCTGGAGTTGGCTGCCAGTGTGGAAAACGCCAGCGCCCTGCTGTTTGGTGCGCGCCGTCTGCTGGCGCAGTTGCAGGTGTGGCTGCGTGCCCGCCAGCGTGGTGTGCTGGCGCTGGAGCTGTTGTGGGAGCTGGATGCCCGGCGCTCCAACGCCTTGCATGTGGACGCCCACCACAACGGCGGCGCCCAGGGTCGGCTGGAACTGCGCACCGCCGAACCTACACAAGACATGGCCCACCTGGCGCGCCTGCTGTCTGAGCAACTGGCGCGTGTGACCCTGCCGGCCCCCGTGCTGCACCTGCGCATGCGGTCGCTGCAGACCCAGCCACTGGCAGGGGAGAGCCTCAGTCTGTTGCCTGAGGATGTGCGCGCTGGCGACAGCCTGCACCAGCTGCTGGAGCGCCTGAGTGCCCGCTTGGGGAGAGACCAGGTGCGCAGCGTCCTGCTGCATGCCGACCACCGGCCCGAGTGCATGCAGAGCTGGTGCGCGGCAGTGGATGCTATCAAATCAGGAGCTGCACAGGCATATTCGAAGAGGGCTAGAGGTCAATTTGTGCTTCAGGAAATGCCTCGGGAGGCTCTTTACCCCACCTGGCTGCTGGCCATGCCCCTGCGCCTGAACGTCCATCAGGGGCTGCCCCAGCACCACGGCCCCTTGACCCTGCTGGCCGGGCCGCAGCGGCTGGAGGCGGGTTGGCTGGAGGGTGATGCCGCCCTGCGTGACTACTATGTCGCCCGCAGCAAGACGGCGGGGCTGCTGTGGGTCTACCGCGAGCGGCTGGGTGGGCAGGCTGCGGGAGTGCCGGCAAGCGGTGCCCAGGCGATCTGGTACCTGCACGGCATTTTTGCCTGAGCTCCATGTTCATCGCCCGCCAGAAATCAGACAGACTAAACTCCACACATATGCAATGCTATGCATGACCCGGTGAAGAAGAATAGACGTACAACCCATGGTGAGAAATCGAAATATTTTCCCGTTTCTGTGCGCCGTAGGACTTGCGCTGTCAGCGCCAGTCACCATGGCAGAGCCTGCTGTTGAAATAAGCGGGTTTTTCTCCATCATCGGCGGCAAGGTGCTGGACGGGTCCCTGCACGGCCCCATGCCGGACAATGAAAAGGTCACCTGCCCATGCTACATCGCCGACTATGCGAATTTCGGGGTCTATGACGGAGCGTTTTCATTTGCCCCCGAGAGCCGTATCGGCTTGCAGGCCGTCGCCAAATTGACGGATAGATTGAGCGTCACGGCGCAAGTGACCGCGCGCGCGTCCAACCCCCAGGCCCAACTGCAATGGGCCTACGCGACCTATGTGCTCAGCCCGGAGTGGGACCTGCAAGTTGGGCGCAAGCGCATCCCCCTTTATTTCTACTCCGACTTCCAGGACGTGGGCGTGGTCTACCCGTGGGTGGGCTTGCCGCCCGAGATTTATGGCTGGGAGGCCAGCAACTACAACGGCGTCAGTGTGCGCAAACGCACGTCGGTGGGCGATGTGTATGTCAACACCAGTGTGTTTGCCGGGAGCGAGCAGTTGAAGGACAGCCGCTATATGCAGTCGTACGGACAGCAGCGCACGGACATTCGATGGGACCGCATTCTGGGTGGCGATGTGGAGCTCACCAAAGGCGCGCTGACCGTGCGCGCCGTTGCCATCCGGGCTGACACCACCTTCACCGACAAGGATGACGCGGCCAACGATTTTGGCGAGCGCATGCAGGCCTGCGGAATTGCGGCCAATCTGGACCTCAACCACTGGTTCATTCTTTCCGAGCTGGCAAGCAATGCGCGCACCAATACATCAGGCCCGCAAACGGGACTGACCATCACGGTTCCTGCTGTGTCACTCGGCATGGGCTACCGCAGCGGGGCATGGACCTCGTTTCTGAACTATTCGCGCTACCAGGAGCTCAGCAGCGACGCCACGGTTTTGCCAGACCTCGACTACCGGCATGTGTCCCTGACCGTGAAGTACGAGGTGTCGCCCAGAAGCGTCATCAAAGCCCAGGTGGACCGTTACTGGG
>DAOQRI010000045.1:0-10984 GCA_035355475.1 Rhodoferax sp.
CACCATCCTGGAGACCGTGCGGAGCAAGTACCTGAAGACCGGCACGGTCAGCAACACCGACCGCATGGTGCAATTGGGTCTGCAAGCGATTGACCCACCGGGCCAAGCCCGTGCCGATCTGTGGATCGTGCAGCAAATGGCGGCTGGAATGGGCCTGAATTGGAGCTACGAAAACGATAGCGCACTACGCAACAGCGACGAGGGCTACCACGGCGTTGAGCTGGTCTACGAGGAGATGCGCCAGGCCATGCACGCTGCCATTGGCGGCATCACCTGGGAACGCCTTCAGGCCGAATCCAGCGTCACCTACCCTTGCCACAGCGCCAGCGACCCTGGTGAGCACACCGTCTTTAAGCAGCACGTGGACACGCCAGACGGCCGCATCCACCTGGTACCTGCCGACATCATTCCCGCCAACGAGCGCCCGGACGCCGACTACCCCTTCGTGCTGATCACCGGCCGCCAGCTGGAGCACTGGCACACCGGCAGCATGACCCGGCGCAGCACCGTGCTAGACGCCCTGGAACCCACAGCCACCGCCAGCCTGTGCGGGGCGGACCTGAAAAGACTGGGACTGGCCCCAGGCGAAGTGATGACCGTGCGTTCCCGGCGCGGCCAGGTCTCACTGCACGTGCGCCAGGACGATGGCACGCCCACCGGCGCCGTGTTCATTCCTTTTGCCTACTATGAGGCGGCAGCTAACCTGATGACCAATGCGGCTCTGGACCCGTTTGGGAAGATACCGGAGTTCAAGTATTGCGCGGTGACGTTAGAGCGAGGTGGGATGTTGGCGGCGTCTGCTGGGTATACCGGACGTAAATAGCAACGGTGCGGAGTTGGCAGTAGAGATTGGGGCATTGGCCCGCGCCTCATACTGTCAAACGCCCAGAAATCGGCGCGCGCCGATGCCCCAAGCTCTGTGGTGGGATGGTGGGCTACTGGCGCGAGAAATGGAAGGGCTGGAATGGGGCGTAGGGAGTCGGCTGCCAATGACTGATTACGGGTATGCCAGCTTTGAAAATTCAGATGTTCTTCCGCCGTCGTTCGAGGCGATCGTCTGCTTGCTCATAGCGGCTATTCCGCATTTTCCGAGCGGCCAGTATCTGGTCCCCCTCGCCAAAGTGGCGGTCTCCGAGGAAACGGTAATACGCAGCGGCAAGTCCAAACCGGCCACTGGTCTCGTCTAGCATAACGAAATCGTTACCGGCGCCCTGCATTTTGGTGAACGGAATACGCTTGCGGTGGACTATCTCCGTTCGGCGCAGCCACAATCATGATTAACATACCTTCAGAAAAGCGCCACCTCTCCAACACGCACTCCAGGTCACCCCAGTTTGACTTCCATTTTTCGTTCAACTTTCGTTCTCGCCATTTGCAAGCCCTGGGGGGAAGGCCAACGCCAGTTGATTTCACTGTCGCGCCTCTGCTTTGTCACCTGCTGTTTACTGCTGCTTGGCGTCACGTTTTCACATGCACAGCCGGTGGTGCCGGGCAGCGAACCGGTGGTCGTGCTCGATGCCGGTCAAATCCAATTTCTTAGGGACACAAGCCGATCGATGGCGCTTGAGGATGCCAGAGCGTCATTCGCGCAGGGCCAGTTCAAACCCCTCGCTGCCAACCTCGGCTTGGGCTACAGCCCTGATGCCGTCTGGCTGCGCCTGCCCTTAGCGCAGGCGCAGCCGGCGACGCACTGGCTCGAGGTGATGCCACCGTATCTCGACGACATCCGCCTCTTCCATGTCCGACCCGACGGTCAGCTTGACGAACGGCGCGGCGGCGACCGCCTGCCGCAGTCTGCCAAGGAAGAACCCTACCGCGGCCACCTGTTCAAACTCGATCTCCAGCCTGGTGAACATGAAATTTTCATCCGCCTGCAAACCACCAGCACCATGACCGCCATCGTCAAGCTGTGGCAACCGCGCGCTTTCGAGCAACACTTGCGCGGCAGCTACTTTGGTTATGGTCTTTATTTCAGCCTGATCCTGGCCGTGCTGCTGTTCAACGCCGCCAACTGGCTGGTGGCGCGGCGCTGGATTTTTCTCGTCTACATCGGTTACCTGCTGATCAACACCGTGCAGTGGCATACAACCAACGGCTTCACCGCCGAGTTTCTCCTGCCCGAGCGGCCGGATCTGGTCAACTTGGCTTTGGGGCTGTTGATTTCGTTGGGGGCTGCCATGGCCTGGCTGTTCTTCATGATGATTCTTGAATTGAAGCAATACAACCCCTTTGTGTATCGCTTCAGCCAGTTCGGAATCGCCCTCAGCCTCGTCACCTTCGTCGCCACGCTGCTCGGCCATTACCAGATATTCATGATGATCCTCATGCTGACTGCTGCCGTGTCCCTGCTCGGGGTTCCCTGGCCGATGTGGCGGCTGTGGAAGACGGGTGAAATCTGGGCTCGCCTGCTGGCCCTTGCCTATTTCCTCTATGCCTCGCTCATACTCACCAACATCCTTGGCAACCTCGCCATCCTGCCTTACAGCGAGTGGAGCTTCCGCGCCGGCATGGCCAGCAACATCTTCCATATTTTGTTCCTGCACTTCGCCATCCTGCTGCATTACCGCCGAGTTGAGGCAGACCATGCCGACGCATTGATCAAATCAGAACTGGTAGAGCGACAACTGGTGCTGGAGCAGGCCTACCGAGGCGAGCAGGACAAACTGTTGCGCATGATGTCGCATGAGATTCGTACGCCCATTGCCCTGATTGATTCGGCCAGACAGGTGCTCCAAGCCCTGGACGAAGACCGGGGCGACCCGCCTGCGCCTGAGCGACAGCAGCGCTACGGAACAATCCAGCGCGCAGTCAGCCGCCTGGGTGCCCTGATGGACATGGCGCTCACCCGGGAAAGAGACATTCCAGAGGTCTGGCAAATGGTCATGGTGCCAATCGAAGCGCAGGCGCTGACAGCGTCCGTTATCAGCATGCTCGACCCCGCTGTAGCCTCCCACGTTAGCGTGTCTGCGCAGGCAGACTTGCCCGTGTTGCAGGGCGACGAGCGCCTGCTGCGCATTGCCCTGCTCAACTTGCTGGAGAACGCCGGCAAGTACGCACCGGGCGAATCGCCCATCCACGTTACGCTGAAGCCGTGCCATAAAGAAGGTGTGCCAGGGCTAGGGTGGCATATTGAAGACAGCGGCCCTGGCCTACCAGCTGGCATGGAAGAACGCATTTTTGAAAAATACGCCCGCCTTGGTGAAAGCTCCGGTACGGCCGGGCTGGGCCTGGGCCTGTATCTGGTGCGTCATATTTTTGAGCATCATGGCGGCAGCGCAAGCGCAGAGAGAGGCCGCAGCATAGGTGCCGGTTTTATCGTCTGGTTGCCTGCCGCAAAGACCAAGTAAAGTTGGGCATGATCCGCATTGGCCTAATTGAAGACAACATCGAATACCGCGACAACCTGGCCTTCTTTCTGGGCCGAGAGGGCTTTGACATCGCCTTTGAGAGTGATGGTCATGCGATCGACTACTTGCTCGCACTGCACCCTTGCGATGTCATTCTGCTCGATCTCGGACTGCCAGACGAAGATGGCTTGGCCATCGCGCGGCGCTTGCGCGCACAGCAACCTTCGCTAGGCATCGTTATGGTCACCGCCCGGGGCAGCCTGGATGAGCGCCTCAGCGGAATGCGTGAGGGGGCCGATGCCTATTTAGTGAAGCCTGTGGACTTTCGTGAATTGATGGCGGTCCTGAAAAGCCTGCTGCGCCGCCTCGGCATCCGGGAACAATCTGCCGTATGGGTTTTGCAGGTGCCACAATTGCAACTGGTGTCGCCGGGCGGTTTGCCCATCAAGTTGACCGGCAGGGAGGCCAAGCTCCTCGGTCATATGGCACGCGCCCATCCTATGGCGGCCTCGCGCCAGTCATTGGCAGCATCGGACGATGCGAGGGTAGACCCCCTGGAGTTTCGCTCCATCGAAGTGGCCCTGAGCCGGTTGCGCAAGAAAATCCACGATGCAACCGGCCAGCAACTCATCCTCGCTTCACGCAGCGAAGGCTACCTGTTTGGCGCGGCCCTGCGCCTTGATGGCGACCCAGCGTGAGCGGTTGGATTCCCTGCCGCGAATGCAAGCTTTCTGGATGCAAGCTTTCGTGAGCTTGCGAAAGCAATAGAGAGCACACGGCTCTCGATATTGGTTAACTTCTTTCGCATACGCGCACAGGTGGCACATGAACGTTGTGCGCCGCGGCGGTTGGCATTTACCGAGAGAACTTATGAACCATCACACCCGACTGACTTCTGGGCATTCTATGAATCGATTGCTACATTGGGCAACTGTGCTTGGCTTGGCCTGCATCCAGGTTTTGGCCAACACGGTGCGAAAAATTGTCTGTTGTGTCGTGCTGCTACTGGCTGCAGTGCCACTGATCGCAGGCAACGCGAACGCGGCTACGCTGACAAATGTGAGCGTTGCTCTGAGCGACTATACGGTTGATGCCAACTCGACAGCTACTCTCACCTACACAGCTCCTACCGGAACTGGTGCTGGTCAATATTTTTTGGTTTTGGAGTTTCCAGCTGGATTTACGTTAGCCAACGGAGCAATGTGGTCTGGGTGCGGGGCAACCATTACAGTGAATTCTGCACCCTACACACCAGGTAACTGCCTTTTAAATGCGGGTGTAGCGAATAAGGTGATCTTCATCACTAGCAGCGCCATTCCTCCAGCTAGCACCATTGTCATAACAATTGACTCATCCAAGGTTAAGAATGGAAGTACCGCCGGCTTATATAGTTTCCCGCAGTGGTTTACATCCGACGGTACTGGAGGCACTCAGATAGACGTGGCATCGCCCTTGCCGAGCGTTACTTTGGTGCCAGCTGTTGTTGCACCCGGTGCCCCCACCATCGGTTCTGCAACGGCGGGTGCTGCCAGCGCCACGGTTGCGTTTGCTGCGCCCGCCAGCAATGGCGGCGCGGCGATTAGCGGCTACACCGCCACAGCAAGCCCTGGTGGCCTCACGGGCACGGGTGCGAGCAGCCCGATCACGGTCAGCGGCCTGACCAACGGAGTGGCTTACACCTTTACCGTGACGGCGACCAACTCGGCCGGAACGGGTAGCGCATCATCGGCCTCCAACAGCGTGACACCCAAGGCCAGCCAGACCATAACCTTCGGCAACCCCGGCGCGCAGAGCCTGGGCACCACCCCCACGCTGACTGCAAGCTCGTCTGCGGGCGGCGGCTACCCGGTATCGTTCACTTCGGCCACGACCGGCGTTTGTACGATCACCACGGGAGGTCTGCTGACCCTTGTAACGACTGGCAACTGCACCATCAACGCCAATCAGGCCGGAGATGCCAGCACGCTTGCCGCGACCCAGGTCGCCCAGAGCTTTGACGTGACATCGAACCCTGTCCCCATCCCCAGCGTTGTCATTCCACCCCAGGTGCCCGGTGTGGGAAGCAACCTACTCAGCCCATTGAACCTGAGCAGTGGTAACGGCCCTGCCATGACCAACTGCTTGCGCGATGCACTGCGTACCGTCATTGGCGCCGACGCGGTGTATCAGGGTCAAACGACGGATGGCGGTGCGCGTATTGGGCAAACCACTCTGGTTGTGTCTTTCTACGCGCTCGAAGCCAGCACCAGCACCAACAACCCAGGCATTAACCTGCGGGGCAGCAACCCGCTCAGCGTGCTAACGAGTTGCGGCACCTTTACAACGGTGCCATCCGTCTACAACCTGGGCGAATGGGGCACGTACCTGAACGGTAGGGGCTTGTCGACAACCTTCAACGCCCAGGGTGTCATGACTGTGGTTGTGGGTGGCACCACCTATGTCGCACGCCCGGACTACGTTGTCACGCAGGGTACCCCTGGCGCACCCAGCTTGACCACAGGCAGTGACGGGCTGATGCGCTTTACCGACAGTGCGGGCAATGTGCAGATTCTGTACCCGGCTTTTATTGGTCCTGAAGTATTGGTTAACCAGATTGCGCAAGCGTTTGGTGGCACCACACTCATTCAAACCGACGGTACAGCCTTGGTAACCCTCTTAAACGGGCAGAAGTTTGTGCTGACACCCGATATGACCTTGGGCACGGTGCCGCCGGAACAATTCGCCGCCAGCTGGTGGCAGGATGGTCCCAATCACTACCGGTATCGGATCTCAAGCTTCTCGGCAACCAGCCAGGGGTTTACCGTCAAGCCACTCTAGCTATCACTGTTGCTGCATAAATCTGGCATGGGCCAAACGCGGGTACTTGGATCAGTGAAGCCAACGCCAGAAAACTGATACAGATACCCTGAATTGATAGTCCGCTCTGGAGCTACCAGTTCAGCATGCCCAATGTCAGCAGTGCGTCTCTCGGAGTCGGTGGCGGTTGTCTCGAACGGTTTTCAATCCTATGCCGGCATCGGACGCGAAGCTGAACTAGCCCACTCCGATTTAACTGCCCCATAGCCGATGTTGACTCATACCGTAAAGAATGCCTTTTTGCCCTTGAAGAAGCTGTGACAGCCCGCAACTGTCCGATCAGATGTTTAACTTCATTCACCCACAACCTGTTGCAAGCCGAAGACCAGTCGCCGAAATGATCGTACGGCAAGAGGCCAGAGCATCAATGACCGCAGATACCCTGCTGATTGCCAAACCTAGTCGCCTTCGTCAAGAAGCGCCGTTGAATAATGTGAAAGCACTAAACCCTTCGGACCAACTGCTGCGGCCTTAGACGCTTAGCGGAAGTAGCGGACTTCAATTTAGCTCTCCTAAACCGGTCACTTGCGGCAGGATATCGACGTTTCGCTAAGTGTTGGCACTTCGTAAAACCAAGCACCCTCCAAGGACTGAAAAGCAATATTCCCTCGGCAAATATGAAAGCCGCATAGATGTCCTTGCTAAGAGAGTCTTCAGGTTTGGACAGAGGACCGGCTTAAGACATAAATGTAGGCGTCAACTAAACCTTCATCCAGTCGTACCGAAGTCTCAATGCGCTCGTAACCGCTTCCTTCAAATGCATCCAAGCGCGGCAAATGCTGAGCGAGTGCATCAGAGCTAAAAAGGAATCCCTGCACTTCGTCGCCGGCTTGATCTAAGACTATCCCTGGATAGCCAACTTTTGCACCCCACCCTTCTTGCAACAATGTTCCCCTCACTGTGCCAGGCTCCCACTTACCAGGAATGTCAGCAAGCACATGGTCATTAGGTCTGCCCGGGGCTAAAGTTCCATAAACGAATAAGCGGTTAACCATGATTTGCAGGGTGTAGATGTTGATCAAATAGTTGTAGGGCTAACTCAGCCGTCGTCAATGCTATCGCCATACTTCGGCCAATGCTATTTGACGGCTTCGCGGCATACCCGACTTCCGCGTGGTCCCAGTAGGTGACTGCAAAGCGTCTGAACTCGGCATCAAATCCGCTTCAAATATATGCAACTGAAGGCGGCGTACCAGCCCGGTCCGTCCGCGACGCGAGCCGGAGAACGCAAGCCATGCCGTCCGCCTTACGCGAAAAACTTATAGCGTTGACCTGCCTACTGCACCGTTTCAACATCGACATCCTGCGATGCCAATTTCTCATGCGCCAATCGCAACACCAAGGCTAGCCAAATCCACCGCCGTGTCCGCCAACCGCTCAGGCGGCGGCGACACCCGCGCATCCAGCAACTTACGCACCTGCAGATGTTCCTTGCTGGCGTTCACGCTGTCAGCGGCAATCAACTGGCCCTGCCGGTAGTGGAACACGGTGAAACCGGCAGTGGCTAGGCTGGCATGCATGTCACCTCGCACAACCCACTGGTCAGCACCACTGGACAGGCCGGCCATCTGCAGCTTCTTGTCGTATTGGTCGCTCCAGAACCAGGGCGTTGCGGTAAAGGCGCGCTCTTGCCCCATCAGGGCGGCTGCGGCCGACTTGCCTTGCTCGGTGGCGTTCTGTACAGACTCCAATCGCAGCAGGCTGCCATCATCCAACCGTCGCGCAGTGCAGTCACCCGCGGCCACAATGGCAGGGTCGCCCGTGCGGCCACAGACATCGACCACGATGCCACGGTCACACACCAGGCCCGCGGCCGATGCCAATTGGTCGTTGGCGGTGACACCGATGCCTACCACCACCAGACCCGCTGGCAGCAAATGCCCATCGGTCATGCGCACGCCGCACACATCACCTTGCGTGTCAGTTTCCAGCGCCGCAATCTGGGCATTGAAGACCAAGTCCACCCCATGGCTGCGGTGCAGCTGCGCATACCAGTCCGACAGCACCGGAGCCAGTACGCGCCCGAGCAAGCGCGGCGCAGCCTCAAGCACCGTCACCGCAATCCCTTTCTTGCGCGCCGTGGCGGCTACTTCCAATCCGATAAACCCGCCGCCGATGACGACGAGCGCCTTTCCACTCGAAGCACATGCAGCCATGCCCTGCGCAATGGCGGACGCGTCATCACGCCCACGCAAAGCCCACACCCCCCGCGCGTCGGCGCCAGGCAGTGGCAGGCTGCGCGGTGTGGAGCCGGTAGCAAGCACCAGGCCGGCGTAGGGCAACTCACTGCCATCGGCCAGTCGCACCGTCTTGATCGCCCTGTCGATCGCTATCACGCTGACCCCGGTGCGCAGGGTAATGTGCTTGCGCTCCAGCGCCTCGGGCGCACGCATCACCAGCTGTGCGGCGTCCATCTCCCCGCCCAGCCAGGCCTTGGACAGCGGCGGGCGGTGATAAGGCGCATGGGGCTCGTCCCCCAGCAGGGTGATGGCGCCGGCAAAGCCCAGCGTACGCAGTGCCTCGGCCGTCTGCACACCGGCCAGGCCGGCACCGACGATGAGAACAGCGTCCGTGCCGCTCATTCCTGCATCTCGGGCAAATGGATGACCAGTCCTTCTAGCGCTGCCGTGGCCTTGATCTGGCAGGCCAGTCGGCTGTTGGGGCGGCGCTCGGCTGCCACGTTTTCCAGCATGGCCAACTCGCCATCGCTGGCAGCGGGGAGTTCTCCCATGCGATCAACGTCGACGTAGCAGTGGCAGGTGGCGCAAGCACACGAGCCGCCGCA
Source organism: Rhodoferax sp. (assembly GCA_035355475.1). Taxonomy (GTDB): domain Bacteria; phylum Pseudomonadota; class Gammaproteobacteria; order Burkholderiales; family Burkholderiaceae_C; genus Allorhodoferax. Next base: position 8,989 of record DAOQRI010000045.1, read on the forward strand.
TTCGCCCAGAATGCCATCAATGCCATTGGCGGTGGCGCCCTGCATCAGGCTCCAGCCATCCGCCAGATTGACGGTGGTGGACTGCCCGGATGCTTCGATGTAAGTGATGTTGGCCATGAAAGGTGTCTCCAGAAATAGAAACGCGCCGCCCATATTCGAGCGACGCAATGGGTTCCGCTGGGACGGTTAAACCGCCAGTTCCAGCACCAGGGGGCTGCGGAAGGTGCTTGATGGCATCCACGGCAGTTGGTCGGCCACACGATGGTACTCGGGCACCACTTTGTGGAATTCCTCAAATGCAATCTTCACTGCCAGCCGTGCAATCGCAGTGCCCAGACAGGCGTGCACGCCACCACCAAAACCCAGATGGCCACGCGGCTTGCGGGTGATGTCATACGCATCGGGGTTGGGGTATTGGCGTTCATCACGGTTGCCTGAGCCATAGGCCAGACAGACGAAGTCTCCCGCCTTCATGGTCTGGCCATGGATAGTCACGTCCTGCATCAGACGGCGGCGGAAACGCTGGGCCGACGTATTGAAACGCAGGCTTTCTTCGATGGCATCGGGCAGTAGCGCCGGATTGGCGACAACGGCACGGCGCGCATCGCCAAACGTGGCCAGGTTGTAGGCGAACATCATCATGAAGCCACCCATGGACTCCACACCCGCCATGATCAGTGTCGTGGTGGTCAGCAGCACTTCGCGGTCGTCCAGACGGTCACCGTCGATCTCGGCCAGCGCAAAGTTGCTGATCAGGTCGTTGCGTGGATTGGCCCGTCGCATGGCGATAACCTTGCTCGCATAGTCCTGCATCCAGTTGTAGGCCGCAATGTGCTCGGGGCCCTTGGCGCGCGTTCGGGCATCACTTTGCACCATCAGAACCGCGTTGTCGCGCACGGTCTGCTCGTCCACGATGGCTTCTTCGCCCATGGGCAGACCCAGCGCTGCCATCAGAACCTTCACGGTGAACTGAGAAGACACTTCCTTGAAGTCAAACTGCTTGGCACCGTTCAGCTGGCCAAACACCTGCTGGGCGATGGCACGAATGGGTTCTTCCAGTGCAAGCAGGTTGCGCTTCATAAAGGCGTGCTGGATCAGTCCGCGCAGGCGGTCGTGCTTGGGTGGGTCCGAGCTGCCCAAGGTGGCCCCGGCGCGGCCCGGCAGTTCAGTCATCAGGTTGCCACTGGCCGAGGAGTAGGTTTGCCAGTCCTGCCCGGCGGACACGATATCGGCATAGCGCGACAGCACCCACATCTGGGCCTCGGGGCTCCAGAAGCACGGTGCCTCGTCACGCAGGTATTTGTAGTACGGGAACGGGTCCGCGTCTACCGCCGGGGAATAGGGATCAAAACTGAACATGCATGTCTCCTCTTCTTGTTGAGAGACTCCACTGTAGAACGATCGGCGTGCGAAGGCACTGCACAAATCAGCACAATAAATGGTACTTTTCGATCAAAATTGCATCCATGCAAAAGGTCAGAACCAAAACAGGAAACCACAATACCCTTTCCGCCATACCCGCATTTGCTCTGTACGGGGAGACTGCCGAGCCGGGGCAGGAGCTGCTCCATATTGAAGAAGTTCAGTCCCGCAGCAGCTTGTACCAATGGGAGATTTCACCGCATGTGCACAAGGGGCTTTATCAAGTTTTGTGGGTAAACGCCGGTACAGTGAAGTTCGCGCTGGACACTGTGGAGCATTCACATCAAGGTCCATTGGCGATTGTGGTGCCCCCGGGTGTGGTTCATGGGTTTCGATTCGCGCCCGGCACGGATGGCCTGGTGCTGACATTGAGTGCGCGCTTCATGGTCGAGGGTGAATTTCGGACCGTGGGTGAAGCCTTTCGCACCGCGTTTGCCTCGGCAGCGGTGCTGCCCCTGGCCACTGAGGCACTCGCCAGTTCCCGACTAAGCGCGCTGCTGCGAAACCTTGCGGATGAGTTTTCCCTGCCAAGCTCCACTGACTCGCCCGTGGTGCTGTGGCTCGCCCGTGCTGT
>DAOQRI010000046.1:0-10981 GCA_035355475.1 Rhodoferax sp.
GGCTAGAGCCCGATTAGGCTCGCAAAATCAGAGGGAACCCTTGGTGGACGGGATCATACCCGCTGCGCGGGGGTCGCGTTCCAGCGCGGCGCGCAGCGCGCGGGCAAAGGCCTTGAACACGGTCTCGGCCTGGTGGTGGGCGTTTTCGCCCTTGAGGTTGTCGATGTGCAGGGTGACGAACGCGTGGTTGACGAAGCCCTGGAAAAATTCATGCGCCAACTGGCTGTCGAAGGTGCCGATCATGCCACTCTTGAACGCCACATCCATGACCAGCCCCGGGCGGCCTGAAAAATCGATCACCACCCTTGAGAGTGCCTCGTCCAGCGGCACATAGGCATGGCCATAACGGCGAATGCCTTTTTTGTCGCCCACCGCCTGGTGGAAAGCCTGACCAAGCGTGATACCGACGTCTTCGACGGTGTGGTGTCCATCGATGTGCAGGTCTCCATCGGCCTCAATGTCCAGATCAATCATGCCGTGGCGGGCGATCTGGTCCAGCATGTGGTCAAAGAAACCGATTCCGGTGGAAAGGCGCGCCTGGCCGGTGCCGTCCAGATTGACCTTGACGCGAACACGCGTTTCGGCCGTGTTGCGGGTGACCTCGGCAATGCGGTCAGCTTGGGGGTTAGGAGGCAATTCGATCAGCGAGCGGTTGGTCATAGGGATTCCGAAAGGGCGGTCAAAAGCCGGGTATTTTCGTCAGCTGTGCCGACGGTGAGTCGCAAACATTGGGCCAGCAATGGGTGCATTTTAGAAACGTTCTTGACCAGTACGCCGCGTGCTTTCAGTCCATCGAAGGTTTTTTGCGCATCGTGCACACGGATCAGGATCATGTTGGCATCGCTGTCCCATGCTGTCACGCCCGGCATGGCACGCAGGGCGGTGAGCAGGCGGGTGCGCTGGGCGCGCAGTTCGCTGGCCTGCTGCGCGAACACGTCGGCATGCTCCAGCGCAAACAGCGCGCACTCGTAGTTCAGCACGCTGATGTTGTAGGGCGGGCGCACTTTATCGACCTGGGCAATCAGGGCTTTGAGTCCCATCATGTAACCCAGGCGCACACCCGCAAGACCAAACTTGCTCAGCGTGCGCATCAGCAGCACATGGGCGTGCGCAACGGGGTTGGCGCGGATGGCATCGAGGTAGGTGCGGCTGGAAAATGGCTGGTAAGCCTCGTCAATCACCACCAAAGAGCCGACCTGCCCTGCGGCCGCAACGATGCATGCCATGGCGTGGGCATCCCACAGATTGGCTGTGGGGTTGTTGGGGTAGGCCAGGTAGACGATCGCGGGCTGGTGCTGTGCGATAGCGGCCAACATGGCGGACTCATCCAGTTCAAAGTCCGCAGTGAGGGGCACGCCGACAAAATCCAACCCTTGCAGTGCCGCGCTTATGGCGTACATCACAAAGCCCGGCTGCGGCGCCAGAATGACCGGCTTTTTGCCGGTGTCCGGGTCCACTACTACATCGCAGGCCATGGCCAGCAACGAAATCAATTCGTCCGAGCCGTTGCCCAACATGATGTCGCAACCTTCGGGCATCTGCGCATAGTCGGCCAATGCATTGCGCAGGTCGTTGATGCGGCCATCCGGGTAGCGGTTCAGCGCCAGCGCACCCAGGCGTTTTCCAAGAGCTTCCTGCAATGCCTGCGGCAGGCGGTGCGGGTTCTCCATGGCATCGAGCTTGACCATGCCAACAGAATCCTGAATGGCATAGGCGTGCATGGATTGCACGTCCTGGCGAATGCGGCGCTGTATCAATGCGTCCAACGGCTGGGCTGTGGGGTCGGTGGTTGCGGTCATGCGTTTCGGGCTTCCTCAATCATTCAACTTTTCGTGGGTCGGTTCATTCCGCCAAACCCAAAGCCTGCGGTGCGAGCTGGAAGGGATCCAGGACGGTAACGCCGTCGATGTGCTGCTGATGCGCCAGACTGGTGGACAGCACATAGTTGGCGCCAGACTGCGCGGCCGAAGCGACGATCAGCGCATCCCAATAACGCAGGCCAAAGCGAGCCTCCACACCCCATGCGGTTTCCACCGTCTGGTGGTCAATTTGCCACGGCTGCCACAGCTGCAGGCGCCGCAGCTTGGCCCGCGCATCACCGGCGGGCATGGCGAATCGCTGTGTTGCGACGACGTAATAGTCACTCAGCACCTGGGTGCTGACGCGGCCTGCCCGGCGCATCCACAGAGCTTGCAACCAGGCGCGAGCCTGGGCCTGTCGCATAGGGTCAAATGCATCGTCAGCCGCCAGCAGCACCCCGGTATCGACAAACACGATGGCGCTGACCGATTGTTCGGTGCTAGCCACGCAGAACCTCCCGTTCTGGGTAGGGCGCACCACCGGAGCTAAATGACGAGGTGTCCGCCACCCATTCGCGCAGGGCGCGGGCATACGCATCGTCAAACTGCATCTTGTCGGTCAACATTTCGCCGACCAGTCGCGACACGCTGGTGTTGCGCTTGGCCGCCTCGATGCGCACCCACTCCAGAGTGGCCTCTTCGACGGTGATGGTGACGTTCTTCACAGTCTCAATATTACACGAAATTCGTGTATCACGAATTTCGTGTTGAATGCCACCCGCCTAACTGAGGGGAGCCGCCGTTCAGCGTCCCATGCGTACTGCCATCAAAGATCGGTTTGAAACACCGCAACCGCATGCGCCAATCTGCCAGATTGGTCCTGGAGGCTTTCGGCGGCGGCGGCTGACTGCTCTACCAAAGCGGCGTTCTGCTGGGTCATCTGGTCGAGGTCGCCAATGGATGAATTGACCTCGCTGATTTCACGCGATTGCTCAGCCGAGGCTGCCGTGATCTGCGACACGATGGCGCCCACTTGCTGGACCGAAGTCAAAATTTCATCCATGGTGGTACCAGCAGATTGAACCAGCCTGGAGCCTGCTTCTACGCAATCGACGGATGCCCCGATCAAGGACTTGATCTCCTTGGCAGCCGCCGCACTTCTGCCAGCCAAACTGCGTACTTCGCTGGCAACAACCGCAAACCCACGCCCCTGCTCACCAGCGCGCGCGGCCTCAACGGCGGCATTGAGCGCCAAGATATTGGTTTGAAATGCAATGCCGTCAATCACGCCAATGATCTCACTGATCTTTTTGGAGCTTTGGTTGATTTCTTCCATGGTGGATACCACCTGCCCCACTACATCGCCGCCGCGCTGCGCCACTTGGGCGGCAGCCGTCGAGAGCTGATTGGCCTGCACAGCCGCAGTGGAAGATTGCCGCACCGCGTTGGTCAGATCTTCCATGGTTGATGCAGTCCGCTGCAGATTGGAAGCCGTTTGCTCGGTCCGGTTACTGAGATCCTGATTTCCCATGGCAATCTCGCGCGAAGCATCGGAGATACTGTGCACGGAATTCTTGATTTCGCCCATGGTCGACTGCAGCGTCCCAACCAGGCTGGAAACCGAGTGCATCAGGCTACCTTCAGGCGCGCTGGACAACCTGACAGACAGGTCGCCCTTGGCCAGCGACGCCAGCGCCCGCCGAGCATGGGATGGCTCACCGCCCAAAACCAGGCGTGCAGTACGGCGTATCCAGACCGTAAAACCAATGCAAACCGCGACACAGATGGCGGTAAGAATTGCTGTGAGCGTACCCCCTATCTGAAGGTAGCTGGCTATCGTTTCTGCACTGACCGTCTTAGACTGGTTTTGCAGCCAGACAGCGCCAAAAACGACAGAACCGCCTGCACCCGCCACCATAACGGTCGGAATGACCATGGAAAGGGTCAACTTCTCTGTGTAATTCACTTCAATCCTCCCAATGCTGCGGTGCCACATATCCACTGAGCGCTTGAGGAACATAACACATGGGACGGCTTCTTAGGTGATAAATTGATGCGATACGCCCATTGCGCCAGTGCCAAACCCAAGCAACCGGACCTTTGCGAAAGACCTGTGAATCTCCCACCTCCCGCTAATCCGGACAGTGGTACACCGTAGCCAGCGCATTGACCATCACCAACTGGACGGGCATGTCGGCTTCGTACAGGTCTGCATTGCGTTTAAGTTCGGTGTCATACAGGCTCTTGGCCATGCGTGGCTCCAGTCGGCGGTCGTTCAGACAGATGGTGGGCTTGCCACCGTTGCGCAGGCCGTGCGCGTGGGCTTCCAGCACGCCTTCCATCACACCCACCAGGTAATAGTTGGCATAGTGAATGCCTTGCTTGTTGGACTTCTCAAGCGCACGCAACTCGCGCAAGGACATGGCGGACGCGGTTCCCGCCAGGCTGGCACCGGCCAGCAGCAGGACGATAGCGCGGATCACAGAAAAGGATGAAGACGAGATGACTTTCGAGTGCATAGTGAATAGTCGCATGGTGGCGACCATTCTTACACCCCGCCTTCCGGGCGTTTTACTTCAAGCGCATTTCCGCGGCGCGTGCATGGGCTTGCAGGCTTTCGCCGTAGGCCAGTTCGGCGGCGATGGGTCCCAGCACCTGGGCGCCGGCTTCGCTTACTTCGATGATGCTGGAGCGCTTTTGAAAGTCGTACACGCCCAGCGGGCTGGAAAAGCGCGCCGTGCCGCTAGTGGGCAGCACGTGGTTGGGGCCGGCGCAGTAGTCACCCAGCGACTCGCTGGTAAAGGCACCCAGAAAAATGGCGCCGGCGTGCCTGAGCAGAGGCTCCCAGCGGTGCGGGTCCTGGCTGGACACTTCCAGGTGCTCGGGGGCGATCTGGTTGCTAATGGCGCAGGCCTCTTCCATGCTGCGGGTCAGGATCAACGCACCCCGATCGTTCAGTGACTTGGCGATGATTTCAGCACGAGGCATTTCGGGCAATAGCCGGTTGATGGATGCCTGAACCGCATCGAGATAGGGGGCATCGGGGCACAGCAATATGCTCTGCGCCAGTTCATCGTGTTCGGCCTGGCTGAACAGGTCCATGGCCACCCAGTCGGGCGGCGTGGTGCCATCGGCCAGCACCAGGATTTCGCTGGGTCCGGCAATCATGTCAATGCCCACGGTGCCAAAGACGCTGCGCTTGGCGGCGGCCACAAAGGCATTGCCGGGGCCAGTGATCTTGTGCACGGCCGGAATCGTGGCGGTACCGTAAGCCAGCGCGGCCACGGCCTGGGCGCCGCCGATGGTGAAGGCGCGGGTGACGCCAGCCACATAGGCGGCGGCCAGCACCATGGCATTTTTCTCGCCTCGCGGTGTGGGCACCACCATGATGATCTCACCGACCCCCGCCACGTGGGCGGGAATGGCGTTCATCAATACGGACGATGGATAGGTGGCTTTGCCCCCGGGCACATAGATGCCGACACGGTCCAGCGGAGTGACCTTCTGGCCCAGCAGGCTGCCCTGTTCATCGCGGTAACTCCAGCTCTCGCCGCAGGCCTTCTTCTGTGCCACGTGGTAGCTGCGCACACGGTGTGCAGCTGCTTGCAAAGCGTCGCGCTGCGTGACCGGAATACTGTCAAAGGCGGCTTTGAGTTCGGCCTGGGTTAGTTCCAGTTCCGCCACGGTCTTGGCCTGCACCTGGTCCCACCGCGCGGTGTACTCCAATACGGCTGCATCGCCGCGCCGCTGCACATCGCGCAGAATGGCTGCCACGCTGGCCTCGATCGCGGCATCGGTATCTGCCGCCCAGTGCAGGCGTTCCTTGAAGGCGGCCTCAAATTGGCTATCGGCAGTCGAAAGGCGAAGGGGTGTCGCGGTCAGGGTCATGGCTGAAAAAAGTTCAGGCCGGCACCGCAATGGCGCTGGCAAAGGCGTCGATGATTTTGCGGATCGGCTCACGCTTGAGCTTGAGAGCCGCCTGGTTCACCACCAGGCGCGAACTGATCTCCATGATCTGCTCCACCTCGACCAGGTGATTGGCTTTGAGTGTGTTGCCGGTGGAGACCAGATCGACAATCGCGTCGGCCATGCCCACCAGGGGCGCCAGTTCCATGCTTCCGTAGAGCTTGATCAGGTCCACGTGCACGCCCTTGGAGGCAAAGAATTCACGCGCAATGGCGACGTATTTGGTTGCAACAGTCAGGCGCGAGCCCTGCTTGACGGCCGACGCGTAGTCAAAGTCGGCCCGCACCGCCACGCTGATGCGGCACTTGGCAATTTGCAGGTCCAGCGGCTGGTAAAGGCCCTGGCTGCCGTGTTCCAGCAGCGTGTCTTTGCCGGTGATACCCATATCGGCTCCGCCGTACTGCACGTAAGTGGGCACGTCGGTGGCGCGCACCACCAGCACCCGCACATCGGGCAGGTTGGTGTCCAGAATCAGCTTGCGGGACTTTTCGGGGTCGTCCAGCACTTCAATACCCGCTGCTTTGAGCAGGGGTAGGGTTTCTTCGAAAATCCGGCCCTTGGAGAGTGCCAATGTAATCATGCTCACCTTTCAATAGCAGCCTACGCTTATTCGACGGGGGCTGCAACCATATTCAGGTATTACTTTTAGCCCACTCAGCAGGAGTGAAAGCTTTGATGGAGAGTGCATGCACTTCGTCCGTCTTCATGCGGTGGCCCATGGCCGCGTACACCTTCTGGTGGCGGGCAATGGTGCGTACACCTTCAAATGCCGCGGACACGACGGTGGCATACCAATGCCGGCCATCGCCATCCACATGGCACATCTCACAAGCCAGGTGGCCTTCAATCAAGGACTGGATTTCTTCTGCGGTCATGGTGGTATTGATCTCAACTTCGAATTTTGTAACCGGTGCGTAGCAGGTGCATGGCAATCAGGCTGACGACGGACAACGCCGAACCAACGATGCCCAGGCTCAGCCAAGGTGATGCATCGCTCACGCCGAAGAAGCCATAGCGAAAACCGTCGATCATGTAGAAAAAGGGATTGAGGTGGCTTGCGGTTTGCCAGAAAGCTGGCAATGAGCCGATGGAATAGAACACGCCACTCAAAAAGGTCATGGGCATGATGACGAAATTCTGGAACGCAGCCAGCTGGTCAAACTTTTCAGCCCACAGCCCGGCGATCAGCCCCATGGCACCCATCAGCGCAGCGCCCAAAATGGCAAAGACCACGATCCACAGTGGCGCAGCAAACGTCAGCGGTGCGAACCAGACGGCCACCAGCAACACACCAGCACCCACCACCAGTCCCCGCACGATGCTCGATCCAACATAGGCCACAAACCAGCTCCAGTGCGACAGCGGTGTGAGCAGCAGAAAGACCAGGTTGCCCATGATCTTGCTCTGTATCAGCGACGACGAACTGTTGGCAAAGGCGTTTTGCAACACACTCATCATCACCAGACCCGGAATCAGAAACGCGGTGTAACGCACGGTCTCATACACCTTGACGTGGTCTTCCAGCACGTGGCCAAAAATCAGCAGGTACATCATGGCGGTGAGCACGGGCGCTGCCACGGTTTGAAAGCCGACTTTCCAGAAGCGCAACACCTCTTTGTAAAACAGTGTTTGCCAGCCACTCATGCGTTTACTCCAGCAGACTGTTGCGCGGACGAACGGTTCATGATGTCAATGAACACGTCTTCCAGATCGGCCTTGCGCATTTCGACGTCTTCCACAATAAGCCCCGACTCTCGCACGGCAGCCAGGTACTGTTCGATTTCCAAAGCACTGTTGGCCGGCAACTGCACGACGCTGCCTGTGATGCGTGCGCGCGCCGCCAGTGCGGGTGGCAATGTGCCGGTGGTCTTGAACCGTAAAACATTGCCGGAGGCGGCTTTCAGCAGATCACTGGTGCGGTCCAGCGCCACCACGCGGCCGGTCTTGAGCATGGCAATTCGGCCGCACAGGGCCTCGGCTTCCTCCAGGTAATGCGTGGTCAGCAATACCGTGTGCCCCTGCTTGTTGAGTTTGGAGATGAACTGCCACAGTGTCTGTCGCAGTTCCACATCCACGCCCGCTGTGGGCTCGTCCAGCACAATAACTGGTGGCTTGTGCACCAGCGCCTGGGCCACCAACATTCTGCGCTTCATCCCGCCGGACAGTTGACGCATATTGGCGCCGGCCTTGTCGGCCAAACCCAGACTGGTCAGCAGTTCATCGATCCAGTCATCGTTGTTGCGGATACCAAAGTATCCTGACTGAAATCGCAGCGCCTCGCGAACATTGAAAAACGGATCAAAAACCAGTTCTTGAGGCACGATGCCCAGTTTGCGGCGGGCCTGTGCGTAGTCGGCCTGCACATCACACGCTTGCACCATGACGCGGCCACTGGTGGCGCGGGTTAAACCGGCCAGGATGCTGATCAGCGTTGTCTTCCCCGCTCCATTGGGACCCAGAAGACCAAAGAATTCGCCCTCTTCAATGTCAAATTGGACATTGTCCAGCGCCAAGAAAGTGGACCCTGCGGGACCACGCGGCGATGCATAGGATTTGGATACGGCTTGAAAGGAGATCGCGGGCATGAAGTACCGCCATTTTAGACGGTCGATTGAAAGTCAGGATTGGGGCAACAGCCCCTCAATTCCATACAGCGTGGCCAAATCTGTCAGGTGTTTGGGTGAGCCCTGAACGACCAGCGACTTGCCAGCGCGCATGCTGACCCGGCGCAGTTCCAACAGCACGGCCAATGCAGACGAGTCAAAGCGTTCGAGTGCCCGCGCATCGACAACCACCGAGGCGCCCTCGCCTTCCACGCCCGCGCACAACTGCGCCAGACAGGATGTGGCCTGGTCATGGGTCAACTCAACGGGCAAGCTAAGCACGTCAGGCCTTCTTGCCGTTGTTCTTGTTGCGCTCGGTCAGTGTGGCGATCAGACCATCAACGCCCTTGGCATTGATCTCTTGCGCAAACTGGCTGCGGTAGGTCTCAACCAGCCAAACGCCCAGCACATTGAGGTTGTAAATGCGCCAACCTGCTCCCTGACCGGGAGTCTTCTCCAGCCGATAGTCCAACTGGATGGTGTCGCCGTTGCCTTTGACTTCCGAACGCACCAAGACTTCCTTGTCGTCATCCCCAGCGCGCAAGGGTTTCATGGAAATCGTCTGATCGGTCACTTGCGCCAACGCGCCAGCGTACGTACGGACCAGCAGAATCTTGAATTCTTCCTGGAGCCGCTTTTGCTGCTCAGGTGTCGCCTTGCGCCAAGCGGGGCCAACGGCCGAAGCGGTCATACGCTGAAAATTCACATTGGGCATGATGCGCGTATCCACCAGCGCAATGACCTTGGCCATATCGCCGGCACGGATCGCTTTGTCGCCCTTGATGGCGTCCAGCACATCGACGGACAAGCGCTTGATCAAGGCATCCGGCGCCTCGTCCTCAGCGTGGGCCACGGGAACCAGCAATGCGGTCAACACGACCGCAGATGCAGCCAGGATGTGACGTAAAAAAGTTCGCTTCATGGTTACTTTCATTTTGATGGTTGATAAATCCACTTCACCCTACCCAAACGCGCTTGAGCTGTATCAGCTGACACACCGCGTCTATTGGGTCGCGGCGGGTGCGCTTGGATCAGGGGCTTCCTCCTCCTCGGGAGGATTGCCGTCATACACCTGGTTGCGGCGACGCTGCAAAAAGGCATCGCGCGAGAAACTGTATTTATCCAAAGCTGCCTCTTCCACCACTTCACCGGCTTTCAAATAGGTGGCACGGGTGTCGATCAGGTTCACGATGGTCAGTATGTCGCGCCGGGGAACATCATCGATATGGTTAACCGGATTGCCCTTGATATCAAACACCATGGCACCGGTGTCTCGCAAGGTTGAGGAACCCCAGAACGGAATCACCACAAACGGTCCGGAACCCACGCCCCAACGGCCCAGGGTCAAACCAAAGTTGGCGTTGTGGCGCTCCATGCCCATTTCACTCGCAATATCCAGCAAACCACCCAGCCCCCATGCGGTATTGATCAGGAAACGCCCAAAGCTCTCAGCCGTGTCCAATCCGCGGAGCTGCAAGGCGTTGTTGACACCTGACCACAGGTCGTCCAGATTGTTGAAAAAGTTGCCCACACCGGTACGCACAAAATTCGGAACCACTTCCTTGTAGGTTTTGGCAACCGGCTTGATCACCGCTGCGTCCACCGTGTCGTTGAAACCAAAAACACCGCGGTTCCATGACTCCATCGGGTCGCGCGGGTCCGGATTGGCAACCGTTGCACACGCTTGCAAAGCCAGCAAGCTCATCACAGCACACCAGCGCAGCGCGCGGCGATGCCACGTCTGCATGTCATCCGCTTGCGGCATAGCAAAAGTCTGCATCGCCATCATTTCTTTGCGGCTCCTGAGTCACCGCCTTCGGCGGCCTTGCTGTACAGGAATTGGCTGATCAGATTTTCAAGCACCACCGCAGACTGTGTTGCCCCAATGACATCGCCGGCAACCAGATTGGTATCAGCTGCACCGGCTTCAATTCCGATGTATTGCTCACCCAGCAAACCATTGGTCAAAATCTTCAACGAACTGTCTTTGGGAAATGCATAGCGGCTCTCCAGCGCCAGCGTCACGCGCGCCTGGAAAGATTTGTCATCGAACACCAGCGACTCGACACGCCCAACGACCACGCCGCCGCTTCGCACCGCCGCTTTGGGTTTGAGCCCACCAACGTTTTCGAACTTGGCGGAAACTTGGTAGGTTGACTGAAAACTCAGGGACAGCAAATTGGCCGACTGCAATGCCAGAAACAGGATCGCGACGGCCCCGATCAGGACAAAGATTCCGACCCAAACATCATTCTTTGAACGCTGCATAAATTCTTCTTTAAATCGTAAACATCATGGCGGTCAGGATGAAATCCAGACCCAGAACCGAAAGAGAGGCCACAACCACCGTACGGGTTGTCGCACTGGCAACGCCCTCGGGTGTGGCTTGCGCCTCAAACCCCTGAAACACGGCAATAAAGGTCACGGTCAGACCGAATACGATGCTTTTGAGGATGCCGTTTCCAACGTCCTGCCAAACATCGACCCCACCCTGGATCTGACTCCAGAATGATCCCGCATCGACCCCGATCATCAGCACGCCCACCACCCAACCACCGATCACACCGGTGGCACTGAACACGGCCGCCAGGAGCGGCATGACGACGACGCCAG
>DAOQRI010000047.1:0-10902 GCA_035355475.1 Rhodoferax sp.
ATTTTGCAATTGCAGATTTGGTAAGTAGGTTCGACCCATTGCATTTTGAGTTCATGGCCTTGCCGTCGTATTAGAGCCGGCTTGTCACGGTCCATCCCCTAATAAGAGGAAATTTGACAGGTCGTAAGGATCCCCTTGAATCTTCTTTGGCCTACCGGTCTGATCAGTGTCATTACGTTAGGTCAAGCAACCACCCGTCGACGCATCCCCTGAACCGCTTTGATCTTACGCGCCAGCTCCTGCGTCGAATAAATGGAAGTCGTATCAATACTGGCATGCCCCGCCAACTCGCTGGCCACCTCAATCGGCACCCCATCCACCAATGCCTGACGCACGAAGGTATGGCGCATCCAATGCGTACTGGCCTTCTCAAACCGTTTTTCGTCCAGCCCGGCCTGCGCAGCCGATTTAGCTGCGTGTTTGAAGAAGCGCTTGAGAACGGCATAAATGCCAGACGCCGACAAGGCTGAACCCGCTTGCTCGGTTGCGGAGGTCGTGACGAGCTCACCACCCTCCCCTCGTTTCCACTGCGGCACCGACGCCCCCAGGGTGCGGATCAATGGAAGGTTGTCCTTGTCAGTCGCGCCCTTGTCCTCCTCCAAAAACTCGCCGCCATGCAGAGCCAGGAGTTTGACCACATCCGGATTGAGCGGCACTTCGCGTGTCTTGTTGCGTTTTCCGGTGACGGTGAGGATCCAGGTCTCTGGCAGGTCAGGCAAAGCTTCGATGCGCAAGTCCTTGTGTGTTGCTTTGGCCAGCTCATCCAGGCGGATGCCCGATGTGACAAGAAGTTCGAGGATGCATTTCAGGCGCAGGCGTTCCGGACCGACTGGTTGTGCATCCGCACAGGTCAGTACATGCGCCCACTCAGCTTCCGTGAACGAACGCCGGATGTCCATCTTGGAAGCCGGCAGATCGAAACCCTTCATCAGCGAGCGCATGGGGTTGGCCACCAGGTAGCCCGCATCCACGAGGCCACCAAAGAGGGTCTGCAGAATCACCAGGGCCTGCTTTTGCGAAGCGGCACTGGGTTGGCTACGGAAGGCTCTCCAACCCGGATCGGTGCGTTTGAGTGGGGCACGCTGCATCCAGGTGCCGGGTACGGCCTGCAGGAATTCCCGGTATTTCTGGCAATCGGGTGAGTTCACGCTGGACAGGGGTTTCCTGAGCTCCTGCGCGCACCACAGCAAAAAGCGCTCCGCCTCCTTGCGGTAGCTGCGCTGGGTGGAGGGCTTCTCGTTGTACCGGGACAGCCACGCACTCACCGCTTCGAGATCATTCTTGGCACCCAGGGTATTGGCCATGTGGGACCGGAAATCCCCCTGCCCTCCTGCCAATGCCGGTGTGGCTTGCATGTGCTGCATGGCACTGGCCACCAGCGTTCCGGCTCCAAACTGGCGCACCGCGAGCGAATCCTGACCCACCGATGGCAGCAAGGAGCCTACCCGCAACTCGCGTTTGGTCTTGGGTTCATGCACGCTGGCAGACACCAGAAGATTCAAATGGTCCTGCTCCAGGATCAGCCAGTGCACGACTTGCTTTGCGCGCTGGGCACCAAACCCCTTGATCGTGGAATACCAGCGGTGACCATACACGTTGATGAAACGCACCAGGTCACCCAGGGTGATGATGCCCATGTTGCGTAGGCATTTCACAACCGGTCGGGCAAACCAGGATTCCAGCCTGTCGGTGGCGGTGGGCAGGACTGAAAGCACGGTTTCCAGGTAGTTGAGTGCCCTCACCCGCTCAGCCACCGGGTCCTTGAATTCAGAGCCCGCCTCGATGGCGTCCACATTGTCCAGACCGAACGCTGCCTTGTACTCGGCCAGCAACTCTGCCTCGCTCCAACCATCAGGGTCCATACCTTCGGAGTCGATCCACTCGTCCAGACTGGGAAGTGTCACTGCCTTGGGTGGTGCCACATCGCTGCGCAGCAAGTCCAGCAAATGGGTGATTTTGGAATGCGAGGCAAGGGTCGCATCGTGTTGACGACCGGCTTCGATGATGCGCTTCAGGAGTGCTTCCCGGCGGTTCTGTACGTAGCGCAGGTCGGTGGTGGATTCCGACCAGGCCAGGTAGCGATCAAAGGACTCGGCCAGGACCAGGCCCAGAAGACTGGAGCGCACGAAAGCAAAGTGGTGGATGCCCAATGCGCGGGCGTCTTGGACGACCTGTGCTTTGGATCCTTTGGGGCGGCCGGCTTTGCGCCGCGTCAAAAGGGTGCCATAAAACAGCGGTGCTGGCATTGCAGGGGACGCAGGGGTCATCGCTGGATCTTCTAAAAGTTTCAGGCCGAGCTTGGCACCATCGCCTTGAGGTCTTTCATGAGCAGGTAGAGATGCAAGGGGTCGGTGACACTGGGTTCGAACTCCCATTGGAGGTACCAGTTTCTGGCTGCTTCATCCTTCGCATGCACCAGCAATGCCCGTATGCCGGCGATGTCGGCCGCTCTAACCGTGCGAATCAAAGCGTCCTTGAGCAAGGCACGACCCAAACCCACGCCCTGGTGCGCGTTGTCAACTGCAAGCCGGGCCAAGAGCATGACTGGCACTGGGTGCTTGGGCATACCCTTGACAACACGGGGAGCTGCAACGCTGGGTTCCACGCTGCCAACGGCAAGACTGTAGAAACCTACGACGTCCTCGGCACAACATGCGACATAGGTTTGAGCGCTGTTGGCTTTTTGGTTGCCCAAGGCAAAACGCTGTAGGTAGATGTTCAGGGCAGGCTGGCCACAATCAAAAGCGTCCAAGTGATCGGACGCTGCCAACTTGCGCACGGGCTCGTAAGTTCTTGTGATCAACCCAGCAACCCCGGCTCGTTGAGCAGTTTCTTCAACTTAGGCTTGGCGCTCACCGGCTGATCCAATGCCGCCTGAAAAGCTTTCCATTGCTGTGGTGACAGTTCGAAACGAAGCCGATCGGCCAGCATCTGGTTGGCTGCCACAACAGCCGCATCCAGCATGAACTCGCTGACGTTCTTGTGGGCCGCGCGTGCCGCCTCCTGTAACAGCTGTTTCACAGGCAGGCTGGCCCGAACGTCGATGCGTTCGGATTTTGATGCAACGGCTGCAGTCATGGTTTCACCTTTATTGGATTGGATGCCGCAGATCATATCGTCCGGACAACGTACTGACAAGTTATTAAACAGGATGTACGCGTTGTCCAGCGCAGCCTTGTTTACCTGAGCCCCCGATCACGCCCACACCCCCCGCGGTGAATGCAGGTCTTTGGCCCAATGGATCACATGCTTCCACAGGAGCTTAGGGTGCGTGCTGCTCGTGCTTGCCACCTCCTCGATTGCTGCCACGATCAGTGACGGGGGCGCCTCATCAAGGATGGTGGCAACGTGAGGCGTTATGCCCTTGGGCAGCACGCCGTCCACCAAAGCTGCGGCCAGCACAGCCGGGTCGAGCAGCGTTCTGTAACTCACACTGGCGCTCTGACTGACCGACTGCAACGCGTGTGCATGACCCTTGCGTGTGTCCGCAGCCAGGTTCAGACCCACCAGGTCCAAGAGTGCAATGAGCTTGGCCGCACCCAAGTCCACCAGGGACCCGGTTTCAAGCTGATTGATGGTCGCGCGCGACAAGCCGCTCATCAAGGCAAGCCGGGCCTGGGAGAGCCCTAACGCCTGACGCCGTTCGTGTACGAGCTGACCAATGTCTGCGAGGTTCATAAATCCTATTGGGCACATCCACTCAAAATATGTCAAATATGCTCTACATTTTTTGGAACGCGATTCCTGGCACTTTTCACCCGCAACCACCGGCTTACCTAGTTAAATCCGCGCCAAAGATCAGGTACGTTTGTCTACTAAAAAGTGTTCCCAACTGGGTTCACACAAGTCTTTGATTTTCTTGATTTTTCAGAAAAGCGGGCTATAAATTGTGAAAAGTTATTTTTCACAATAACGTTCCCAAGGTGGAGTTTTCCATAAAAACGGTCCTGGGTTGAACGAAATCAACCCAGACGGCGGTCCTTCAATGGAGGAACCCTGCCATGCCCAATGGCGTGCTGATCGGCAGAAACCTCAAAGGTGTTACCGACAGGGAGGACTTCTCTGTCGAAAACTGGCCCAGCCCAGACGTGGGCGCTCTGTCCACGGCGGACCTCGGCCAGTTTCTGAAACGCCAAGAGGCGGTGCGCCTCTATTTGCAAGGTGTGGCCAGCGCGACGATCTATTCGAGCACGGGCGTGCATCCGAGGTTCATCAACCGTGCGATTCGTGAGCGGTGTATGCACCCTCACCCCGACGGGCGTATTTACGGTTGGAGGGCACTGGTGCCCGGAATTCACATCGTCAAATACCGCCGAAAAACCAAGATTCGCGCTGATGCAAGTGGCCGGGGTGCGTCCGGCGCACTCTCCAACTTACTCTTGCAAGAGCCCGATTTCGCCGATCGGCTGGAAAAGCAAATCCTTAAATCCTGCGCCGATCTGAAGCTCGCGGAGATTCGCCGGCCGCGCCACGCACTATGGGCATGGTTTCTCAAGGAGTTGCGCAGTCTTGGGCTTGAAACCCGCAACGAGTGGCCGTTCACCATGAAAACCATGGGTTACCCGACTCTGTGCCGTTACGCTGACGCGGTGCTGAGCGCCAACCCCATCAAGGCGGCCCGGATTGTGGGTGGCCCCCAGTTGGAGAAAAAGATGGTCTCGGGCGCCGGTATCAACCGCCCGGTCCACAACCCGTTTGAGCGCGTCGAGATGGATGCCCACAAACTCGACGGCCGATTTGTCGTCATGATTCCCGCGCTCGATGGCGGCTGGCACCCACGCCTGATCCACCGGCTCTGGGTCATTGTGCTGCTCGATGTCGCGTCCCGCGCCGTGATTGGCTACCACCTCAGCCTGCGCGTGGAGGTCAACAAGGACGATGTCATCGCCGCCATCAAAAACGCGCTCGTCCGCTGGAGTCGCAAAATGGTGAGCTTTGGGGATCAGGCCTACTTCGAAGATGCTGCCCTGCCCAGCGGACACCACGAGCGTTATGTCGGCCTGTGCTGGAATGAGACCAGTGTGGATGGCGCTCTGGCTGAAACCTGCAAAACGGTCAAATCAAAGCTACAGGATGTGGTCGGGTCCACCTTGCTCGACCCCAGCGCGGGCTTTGCCCAACGCAGGAGCAAAGACGACCGGCCGTTTATCGAAACGTTTTTCAGGACCCTGGGTTCGCGCGGCTTGCACCGCATGTCCAACACCACGGGTGCCAAGGTGCAGGATAAAAGAGGACGCGATCCCGACAAGGTGGCCGTCATCAGCGAATTCCAGCTGGAATATGCCGCCGAACTGCTGGATGTCCTGATCGCCAATTACAACGCCACGCCCCACAGCAGTCTGGGGTATCGCTCACCGCTACAGATGCTGGACTTCTGCGCATCCATGGACAAGTTGCCCAAGCGGCATGCCGACCCCAACTCGGTTCAAGGCCTGTTGAGCGTTCGCAAGCTCTGTATCGTTCGCGGGGGCTACCAGCAAGGTCGCAGGCCCTATGTAAATTTCCTGGGTGCCAGCTATTCCAACGAAGAACTGGCCCAGCGGCATGACCTGGTAGGTAAGCAGATCTGGGTCATCAACCACCTGGAAGATGACGCACGCATTGCTCTGGCCACCACCAGGGATGGTCACCGTTTGGGAGTCTTGCGGGCCCACCCTCCCTGGCACCGTACGCCGCACAGCCTGGGTATCCGTAGTGCCATCAATTCCATGGTGCGCAACCGGCGTTTTGCTTTAGCCAATGGCGCTGATGCAATAACGGTGTTCATGGACTTCGTGGAATCCAACGCCAAGGGTAAGTTTCCTATCCACCCCAGCTATCTCGAACTGAAACGACTCCTGGTGGAGCACTCGCAGTTCCGCTCAAGCGACGCCGAGGTCGTGGCGGCCAAGTCCCGACTCAAGGAAACCGAAACGACCGCTGGCGGTGCGCCATCGGAGGTGTCGGACGACAGCGCTGCGGTTGCAACCAAGCCAGTCCAAACATCCCCAAGGACGCAAACACCGTCCAAAGTCTTGCCGCCGTTGCGTAAAGCGGCCAACTGAGGGAGTCGCGCCATGCGCAGCAAACTGCCAGCCCACATCGACCCGAAACATCCGGTGCTGATGCAGGAATACGCTGTTTTCACACCCCCGGTGCACGCCATGGCACAGACCATCGGCGACTGGATCGATCAGCGCCAACCCGGTGGCTACATCCATGGACCTTCCCGCTTTGGCAAGTCCCGCGGCGTCAAATGGCATCTTAAAAACGTCCTGGAAGACCGGTTCGGCAAGCGCATCCCCTTGCACATCTGGAGCCGCCCGCCCGACAGCCACCTCAACGAAAAAGAGTTTTGGGTGTCGTTGGGCCTGGCAGCTGGATTTCGTTATGCATCCACCCGGGCCACGCGCGGTGACCGCCGGCGCCTCTTGACCGAGTTTCTGATTGCCTCGGCCGTCAGCTGCGGGAGCAATTTTGTGACCCTGCTGATTGACGAAGCCCAGGCCATGACGTTTCGTGAATGGAACTGGCTGCTGGGTTTACAAAACGCGATGGACTGGGAGGGATATCGCCTGAGCGTCTTCTCTATTGCCTCCCACCAGATGGACTACACCTATGAGCTGCTGGGAAAGTCAGACCATGCCCATGTCGCGGCCCGCTTCCTGGTGTCGCACTGGCCGTTTCCGGGGATCCGCAGTGCAGACGAAGTGGAATTTGTGCTGAAGGGGTATGACGAGGCATCCGAGTGGCCACCGCACAGCGGCACATCGTACCTGGCGCATTTCATCCCGGATGCCTACGCCCGAGGTGCACGTCTGGCACCCAGCGCCGACGTCTTGTGGCGGGTGTTGGAGTCGCTGCTGCCTGCGAACTACCAGGGCGACGCCGAGTTTCCAATGCAGCACATCGCCTGGGCGGTCGAGGACATTCTGGTGAATGCGGCCCGCGGTGATCCCTGGGAAGCCGCCACGTCGCAGGCCAACTGGATCGATGCGCTGGCACAGACCCAATTCACCGACCACATGCGTCTGATCTCGGCCAGCGTTCATCGCAAGCGGCCTGCCAAGTCTCCATAAATCCCGCTTGTGCCAACGCCTACTCAATCGTTCGAACGGCTGGCTCGCCATAGCAGACGCTCACGCGTGATCTGGCATGCAGGCTCCACACCACCGTACTCTTCGCTGTGGATGACGGTTCAGCGTTTTTTGATTCTCAACCAGCCCACGCGCGCCGCCTTCATGCAGGACTTTGGAGTGCGCAGCCATGGCCGCACCACAACACAACTCGATGCCAACCAGGCTGGCGGCGTTCTCTGCCCTATCCGACTGGTGCGTTTTGCCAGGGTGTTGGGGGAACCGGTGGAATCGTTTCGCTACTGCCACACCAGCCAGTTCTCCACGGTGGTAGGGCGGTACTTTGGCGACTTTGCGGTCTGTCCGCAGTGTCTGGGCGAGGGGTTCCACTGCGTCCTGTTTTCCTTCAAGGCATTGCGTGAATGCCCGGTCCATCGCACCGAGTTCTGGCATCGAAATGGCGATAAAGCCATTCCCAGTCCCAAACTTTTTAACGAGCTTCTCAAACCCTGCGTCCGATACGGCCGGGAGCAGCAGGATCTGGAATATGCCACGGCACGTTTGCCCAAGGCAAATGCACAGCGGGACGGCGCGCTCGGTGAAATTGCGGACTGGCTAATGGATATTGGACTGCGATATTGGATCGGCACGCCAGGGGTCCGCACTGGTGCCGTACCCTTGCAAGACTTCGCCGAACGCATTGTCCACCTCAAAACTGCCATGGGCCTGGCTGGTGTTGAGCCCAGTTGGGTCGCTGCAAGTGACTATTTACGGCTCGATCCTGCAACTATGGAGATCGCCAAGTTCGGGACCATGAAAGTGTCAGCGAAGTGCGTCCATGACAAGGATGATAGAGGGACGAATCGCCAGAACATCGATCTGAACCTGTACTACAAGACGCTTTTATGCGACTTCAAGGCCATCCATCGGTACATCAAACGCCAGATCCCGGCAAAGGCACGGCGTTGGTTGGCTCGCCTTAGCGCCGCAGTTGAAGCAGCGGACATTGGCGCCCTCCTCCAGATGTGTGGGCCCGACGTGCGCACTGCCTGGGCGCTTGTCCTGTGGAGGCGCGCCGTGCGCGATCAAGGTTTCGAGTCGAAAGCCAGACTTGCTTGTAGGCCCTATTGGCTAGCCCTTGACCCAGC
Organism: Rhodoferax sp.; assembly: GCA_035355475.1. Lineage (GTDB taxonomy): Bacteria > Pseudomonadota > Gammaproteobacteria > Burkholderiales > Burkholderiaceae_C > Allorhodoferax. Next base: position 8,204 of record DAOQRI010000047.1, read on the forward strand.
CATTCCAACCTGGGGCGACAAATCGGGGCCAAACCCATCTCTTGCGCCAGTCCCGGATTTCGCTCACATATGGCTTGTTCGCTGGATCAGCGCCGCAGGGCTTCTGAGGTTTTGGTGTTCGGTTCGCGATGTTGTGGCACACCAAAGCCACCATCGCCTTGCAGCCACGGGCATTCGGACCTCTACAACGAGATTGGAGCCGCACTGGGGTATTGGAGTCAGCGCAGACAACGTGCTGACTCTGTGTTTCTCCAATGGCGAGGCCGATGCATTGGTTCACGCAGGAACACTTTTATGAAAAACCTAGGAACGCTTTTATGCAAATGGACGTGGCACAAGTCAAAAGAGCTGTTTTAGACCTATTTTTATCACGTCTTGATTATAAGGATAATCATGACGTTGATGTATATAATTATTTACACAAACACCACTAAAATCACCAGAAGTCGTGCTGGTAAAGCTTGGCCCACATCAAGGCAATTTGATGTCATACGGGCTTCGGGTGCCCCTTGGCTTAACAAGTACTTTGATCCCACCCTCTGGATGAAGTTGACCGGTGAATCGCAATCGCTGAACGCGGATCAAGCCATACTCCCTAGCCAGACCTGCTGAAATGCTCAATTCATGTAAAATGCGTACCCATGCATACTCATTAGGGGCTAAGCAATGCAAACCATCAGCGCTACAGAACTCACCAGAAATACCCGCGAGATACTGGACCGCGTAGCCACACGGGGCGAGACCGTAACCATTGAGCGCAATCACACCATGATCGCTCAAATCATGCCTCCACAGAAGACCATGACAGCCTCTCAAGCGTTGGCCGGCCTCGTGTTTCCAATTCTGACCCCGCAACAAGCAAGCTCCTGGCTTCACGAGAGTAAAGAGGGTTTCAGTGACGTGGTGCGTGACCCATGGGCATGATTTTTGATAGCTGTGTTTGGGTGGGTCTAGCGTCCAACCAATTGGATACCCGAGCGGTTGTTGAGGCGGCGGGTGACCTTCCTGTGTTCACGTCCGCCATTTCAATCGGCGAGTTAAGTTTCGGCGTACATTCATGCGCCGACGCGACAGTACGTTCAATGCGCGCAGCGTACCTACGCCAAGTGGAAAGTCGTCCGGTTTTGGAAGTTTCCAAACACACGGCTGCAGCCTTCGGATTACTGGCGGCAGCCGTCAAGCAAAGCGGGCGTTCTCCGCGAGCGCGTTACAACGATCTTTGGATAGCAGCCCAAGCCATTGAGCATGGGTACATCCTGTTGACACTCAACACGGGGGACTTCGCTGACCTACCGGGTTTAAGGATCGCAACGCTCTCGCCGAAGTCTCAAGCATAAGACCACGCGCCAGAGGTCCAGGCGATTTGGTGGCATCCAGGGCATGGCGAGCGCCTGCCCGTTGCCGAGCCATTGTTCAAAGGGTTCATGGCCTCGCAGGACGCTTTGCCGCCCTGCCCTGCACCAGACTCGCAGCGTTCCATTCTTTGATGCTATCGTTCTGGCCAGTGCCCACGCCTTGGGCTGCAACGTGCTCTGGACTGAAGACATGAATGTGGGTGAGGTAGTCAATGGTGTGCGCGTCGCAGACCCTTTTGCTGGTGATCTCGTTGCTTAGAACGATCGAATAATTCGTGGCTACCCGTGGTTTAAGGGCATTCAGACATCTGACGCCGCTTGCTCCCTCTCTTGCGTTCCGGATGAACACCGTTTGCCCCTCCACCATCCCCGCATTTGGCCCCAGGATTTCTGCAACCACCCTGCGCCGCCTTGGGACCAAGCTTGCCACAGCGAGGGTGAGCTTCTGGATCAGTCAAAACTCGCAACCACCATGGGCAACAGCGGTCAGACTGTTGGACGCTACATTGACCTGCTTTGCGACCTCACGCTGGTTCGCCGACTGCCAGCCTGGAGCGGCAACTCGAGCAAACGACTAATCGGCTCTCCAATTTGTTGGTACGCGACAGCGAACTGGTCTACGCCCTGCTTGGCTTAAACAGTCTCGATGCGGTATTGAGCAACCCTGTGGCAGGTTCCAACTGGGAAGGCTTTGTCGTCGAGCAACTCATCAATGCAGCACCTCCGCCCAAGCCAGCTTTTACCGGACCAGCAATGAAGCCGAGTTGACTTGGTCTTGGAGTTCGCGGCGGTCAGACCTGGGTAATCGAAATCATGCGATCTTCGGCACCAACTGTTCCCAAGGTTTTTTGCGCGGCCTCGGCCGACCTTGACGCTGTGCGCAATTTGTTGGTTGCTCCAGTCAAACAGCCCTATTCCATAAAGGACGGAGTAGAAGTCATGAGCCCACTTTTAGCAGCCCTTGTAATCCCCTCCCAGACTGAGATTCCATTTGTAGAACCGGGGAAAATATTCGAGCGATCATTGGCTGGATTCCCGCACTTTGCCCTTGCATCAGGCGAACTGAAAAAGGCCAGTTCAACTGCATACACAGACAGACGGCACGAACTTGACTGTGCTCTACCGTGGAGCACTGACGAATCCATCGTAAAAAAGGGCAGATGAACCTCCCTTGTAGTGAACCCATCTAGCGCAAATCCCTACGCTATTTGTAGAGTGCTCTACGGTAGAGCACCCTCCTCTTTCAGCACCTCCAGAATGACCTTCTCAACTTTTGAAAGTGTCATCTTGTTCAAAATCGGCAGATCAATCGCAATCTTGTCACTCGAAACTGACACCCTAAAA
>DAOQRI010000048.1:0-10890 GCA_035355475.1 Rhodoferax sp.
CAAGCACGTGGCCTCCATCGCTGGTCCAGCTGGCCAACACAACGGTGCCATCCATGTCCAGCAATACAGCACCGGTGGACTGGCGAGCGATCTCGCCCGTTTCCATCGTCACGGTGTGCTGACCCCACTGGAAAGTTTTGGTAACTTTATTGAAAATGCTCATTGTTTTATCTCCTGATAGTGCGGGAATCCGCTGGCAGGTAAAGGCCACCTGCCAAGCCCGGAGGCAACAACGCAGAACACGATGCCATTCCAGAGAAACTCAAAGGTCGGTTCAAAAAACCGCCAATTTCCGTGGAATGACACAGCTTCGCTCTGTTTTTGCCGTCTCCGAAGTAAAAAACGCCTGAGCTAGTGAACTAACTCAGGCGTCTGTCATTTGGTGCAACGCTTACTTGCGCAGGCCCAGCTTGGTGATCAGCGCGACGTAACGGTCGTGGTCCACCCGGTTCAGGTAGGCCAGCAGGCTCTTGCGGGTGTTCACCATGCGCACCAGACCGCGGCGACCGTGGTGGTCTTTTGCGTGGGTCTTGAAGTGGGGCATGAGTTCGTTGATACGGGCGGTCAAAAGCGCAACTTGCACTTCGGGGCTACCTGTATCGGAGGGGCTGCGGGCGTTGTCTTTGACAACAGCGGCTTTGATGCTGGATGCAATCATTTCTGTTTCCTAAGTATGGTTTTCAACTTGCGCCAGGTACTGGAACTGCACCTGGCGTGCGCCCTGCCGAATGCAAAGCCGCTCGATTATAGCCCGACCTTCTTACTCGTGCGATGGACACCCCATAAGTATGGGCCAACAACGCCCATCATGGCCGCTGCATCCTGCACGTTGAAGGCAGCTCCGCAGTAGCAGCAGCAATGGTTTTAACCACCCGAAAGCCGTAGCCTGACCCTTCCACGTCGAACTTCACGCCCACGGAGCCCTGGCGATCCATGACACCAACAACCAGCGGCTGCTGGAACTGGTGGTCGCTCGCCCGCATGGTGCCGGACTGTCCCGCCAGCGTGACACGGACGCGCTCAAGCTGCATTGCAACCGCTGTGATGTCGAGCCCGCCATGCATATCCGTTCCCGAAAAAGTCTTTGCAGCACCTTCAGTCGCTTGCGCAAGGGCTTCAATCAAGAGTTGCATGCGCATATGTACGTAGTCGTCCGACGGCTGTGGATATCGCACCCGGAATGACCGGTAAAACGCATCGCTGCCTGCGGCCTGAACGTTGGGGAGCCAATCGGCCACCGCCACCACTTTGCCAATACCGGCCTCACCAATGGCCGCCGGTGCACCCAGCGCATTGCCGTAAAACGTATAGAACTTGCCGTCAAAGCCCACCTCGCGCGCGGCCTTGATCAACAGACTCAGGTCGTTGCCCCAGTTGCCCGTTATCACCGCGCCCGCTCCGCTGGCCTTGATCTTGGAGGCGTAGGGCAAGAAGTCCTTCACCCGCGCCATGGGGTGCAACTCTTCACCCACAATTTGCACGTCCGGGCGCTGGGCTACCAGTTGACGGCGTGCCTCGCGCAGGACGGCCTGGCCAAAACTGTAATCCTGGCCAATCAGGTAGACGCCTTTGAGCGCTCTATCGTCCTTGATGACCTCCATCAGCGCCGTCATCCGCATATCGGCATGCGCATCAAATCGGAAGTGCCAAAAGCTGCATTTCTCATTGGTCAGCACAGGGTCAACAGCCGAGTAGTTCAGAAACAAAACCCGTTTACCCGGCTCCCGCTCGTTGTGCTTGTTGATCGCGTCGATCAACGCCGCCGCATTTGCCGACGAGTTGCCTTGCAGGACAATGCGCGCACCGTTGTCGATGGCCGAGCGCAGCACGGACAGGGCTTCTTCATTCTGGCCCTTGCTGTCATAGCGTTCCAGCACCATCTTCATGCCACCGCGCGCATTGACGCGTTCCACCGCCCACACCAGGTTGCGGTACACCGCTTCACCCGCATTGCCATTGGGACCACTCAATCCCTCGATCATGGCCAACTTAATGGGTGCAGTTTGCGTTTGCGCCATGGAGCCAAAGCCCAGAAAGGGCAACACAAATAACGCCGCGCGCAAGGTTTTCAAGACCCAACGGTGAAGAATAAACATATGATTTTTTACTTGAAATTGTGCCGGCCGGGCGCAGCTTCTGTGCATGCGGCGCTCGCTGTGAGAGCCGCGCAGTGTACTAGGAGATGAGCCATGTTTTTTGCCACTACCACCCAGCCCCAATTGCGCCGTCAGGCCTATGCCAACTCGGGCCGCACGCTGGAGCGTTTCATGGATGAGGCGCTGCGCACGACCGCCAGCAAGTCCTGTGCGTATTCTCAGGATGAAACGTCATTTACTCTGACGCTGGACGTCCCAGGCGTCGCCAGGGAACAGCTTTCCATCGCCATAGAGGGTGCAGTGGTTCGCATTGCCAGCAAGGAAGGTGCTCCACGCACCTACAGCGCTGCGTACGAGTTTCCCCAGGACATTGACACCGCCCTGAGCGAGGCCAAGCTGGAAAACGGTGTTTTGTCGCTCAAATTGACCAAGAAAGTGCCCGTCAGCAACGCGACTGAATTGGTCGTCCACTAGTCGCTGGATGGCAGCCTTTGAAGCACGTTTCAGAGGCTGTCCAAAGGCCAGCGAGGCTTGACGTCAAACGCGTACGATTGAGTCGCCTGCTGCAATCCGCTCTGCAGCCGCATGGCCGCCGCCATGGCAATCATGGCGCCGTTGTCTGTACACAGATGCAGCTCAGGGTAGTGCACCCGCACACCCCGTCTTGCGCAGACCGCATTGAGTTGCGCACGCAGTTCACGATTGGCACCTACGCCACCCGCCACCACCAGCCGCTTGAGCCCGGTCTTCTTCAAAGCCAACAGGGATTTTTTCACCAACACATCGACGATGGCTGCTTGCGTTGACGCGGCCAGATCGCACTGTTGTGCAGGCGGCAGCGCTTCAAAACCTGCCGTGCTGCTGCCGGTAGGCTGGGCATTCGGAGGCAGCTGACCCAGCGACCGTGCCAGATCAGCAGCCACCATGCGTTGGGCTTGCACCAGAACAGCCGTTTTCAGGCCAGCAAAGGAAAAATCCAGATTGCTATTGTTGAGCAATGGGCGAGGCAACTTGTAGGCCTCAGGATTGCCACTCTCCGCCATCCTGGCCAGTGCAGGTCCGCCGGGATAGCCAAGCCCCATGAGCTTGGCTGACTTGTCGAAAGCCTCTCCGGCGGCATCATCAATCGTTTCGCCCAGCAGCACATAGCGCCCCACTCCTTCGACCTGCATCAACTGGGTGTGTCCACCTGACACCAGCAGGGCAACAAAGGAGAACTCAGGCGGATCCGCGCTCAGAAACGGCGACAACAGGTGGCCCTCCAGATGGTGGACGCCCAAAACCGGCTTATTCAGTGCCGCGCCCAGCGCACATGCCACCCCGGCTCCAACCAACAGGGCACCTGCCAGACCGGGGCCTCGGGTGTATGCAACCACATCGATATCAGCCAATGAACGTCCACTTGCAGCCAATACCTCCTGGGTGAGCGGAAGCACCCGGCGAATATGGTCGCGACTGGCCAGCTCGGGCACCACACCGCCAAACGCCTGGTGCATTTCTATCTGGCTGAAAAGTGCATGGGAAAGCAGCTCCGGCACAGACCGCCCTTCCCATTGCACCAAGGCCACTCCTGTTTCATCGCAGGACGACTCAATCCCCAAAACCAGCATGTTTTCCCCTGTTGAGCAGCGAGTTTAGAGTAAGCGCCCTTGCAGCAATCGGCACAATATGACCCTGTTCCAAAGACAACACCCGTGCACTCCCTTCATCAACCTATGGAAGACATCGACATTGCCAGCCTGGAGCGCGCCACACTCGACGCCGTGGCACCTCCGGCCAAGCAGGAAATAGACGGCTGGCTGCTGCCGTTCGACCAGTCGACGATTGGCCGAGCCACGAGCGCTGTGCCTTTGCGGCACAGCTATCTCAATAGCCAGCACATTGCCTCCATAGAAGCCCTGTACGCCGCGCGCGGACTGAAAGCCGCATTCCGGGTCGCCGACGTGCCGGGTCTGGCCGGTGTTCAGGCTGAACTCATGCAACGCGGCTACCAGGCGCAGCAACTCACTTTGGTGCAAGTCGGGGACGTGCAGCAAATGCGCGCAGTCTGCCAGCAAGAGCCTGCCGTTGTACGCGAACAGCCCGACGCGGCCTGGTCCAGTGTGTACCTCGCCGAAGGTTTTGATCCGGTGGATGGAGCCCACCGTGTGGCGGCACTCAGCCGCAGTTCCCATGTGGTCTTCGCTTGCGTGGTTGATGGCGATAAGTCAGTAGCAGCAGGAACCGCGTCGATGAGCCAGGGCTGGTGCAGCATTCACGGCATGCGCACCCTGCCCGCCCAGCGCGGCCTGGGTCTGGCGGGCCGGGTCCTGGCCGGCCTAGCCAATGCCGCAGCAGCGCGCCAATTGACACGTGTCTTTTTGCAGGTCGAAGAAGGCAACGACGCCGCGCTGGCGCTTTACCGGCGGGCCGGCTTCGCCACCGCCTGGCGATACCATTACTGGCGCCGTGTGTAAATTGGCCTGAAATTTGCAAGTCTGACCCTATGCTTGAAGCCTTGCGAATCGTTGTTGTAGCACCCGATCTGGACATTGCCGATCAGGATGACACCCACGCCCTGAACCAGGCCGAGCGCTCACGCAGCCTGCGCATAGCCTTGCTGGAAAACGGCTTCAACCTGGTGGCAGTACTGCCGGCCGATACATTCCTGCAGGAACGACTGGGGCAATTGCAAGCCGACCTAATCATTCTGGACGCTGAAAGTGAAGCGCGTGATGCGCTGGAACATGTGGTGATGGCCACGCGTGATGCACGCCGCCCCATCGTCATGTTCACCAATGACGACGACTCAAGTAATGCCCGCGCAGCGGTGGCTGCCGGGGTTTCCGCTTATATCGTCGCAGGACTGTCACCTCAGCGTATTCGACCTATTCTGGATGTGGCTTTGGCCCGCTTTGAACACGAAGAAGCTCTGCGCGCTGAGCTCGCGGACGCCAAGACCGAACTGATGGATTTGAACACTGAGCTCAAGAATCGCCGCATCATCGACCGCGCCAAGGGCCTGTTGATGCAGCGTCAGGGTTTGAGCGAACAGGTGGCTTACGAAAAACTGCGCAAGACCGCGATGGACAAGAACCTGAAAGTAGTGGAGGTGGCCCAGCGTATGCTGGATGTAGCGGAACTGCTGGGTTGAATGATCAGCAGTTCGCTACGGTCGCCGTTGCTGTGATGTCTGGTGCAGTCGTCGTGGTCAACGGCTCGGTGTAGACCACCTTGCACATCGATGCAGCGGGTGCGCTGACAGGTGATACCGTCAGGGTCGTGCCTGCAACCGTAATCGTGTAGTCGTTTGCGCTCAAGCCGGCCGCAGTGGCCAGATTCGCGTCCGCCTTGGGATAGCCCGATAGCACGGCCGTGGCAAAAGTAATCGTAGTGCCCTCTGCATTGAATGTCAGCGAAGCGGGATCCACCAGGTATTTGGCATGAGACATCGCACTGATGGATGCTAGCGCGCCCCGCGCCGCGTTCACGCTGGCCACCCTCGCATCTTTCTGCAAATCCACAAATTTGGGCAGGGCAATCGCCGCCAATATGCCAAGAATCACAATGACCATGACCAATTCAATCAGGGTGAAACCGGACTGGTTTTTTGCTGGCAGCTTGCGCATAGATGTCCTTGGGAAAATCTACATTGTATGTACGGCAATTGCTGGCTGGCCGGATGCAGCGATTCTCAAAACTGCAGATTCATTGCCTGTGCCAGCGCAAAAACACTATTCACACACGGTCTCGGCGCGCTGGCCACTGTATGCGGGCGCAAACCTGCGCAATCCCGACCATACTGGGTAATCACAAAGTGGGCGCACACCACGTGTTTGCCTGGGCCTAGCACCGACACCGCACGCGATGAAGTGACCGCGCCCAGAACCTCCAGTCGCGCCAAGCGGTTGCGGGTGGAAATCTCCGGCGCGCCCACATCGTGCGACAGATCCCGAATCGACATCGGCCTCTTCTGTATGGCCAGATACCGCAACAACTCAATGGATTCCGGCCATTGCTCAGCAGGAACACATCGGTTCGTTCGGGCTTTGGGTAGATCGGCTTGCATGGGCTATTTGTCGGCACACGTGCGGATTTCTTGAGCCGAGACTTGGTTTTGGTGCACTGCACAACGATGGTGCAGATTGGGTCGATAGCCCGTAGCTTCAAGTAAAAACATAGCTTACCCCTCGTCAAATATACGTAGTCAGCTATCCTTTTTGTAGTGCATAGTGCACACAAACAGACAAGAGAAGGGCTTCGGTACCTGGCACGCTCATTGCATATACCCCTACAAGACCCATGATGGTCATCGACTGGTTTCATCCAACGGCGGGTGAAACCGGTCAATCTGGACAAAGGCGTCCCCACCTGAACGCGGCTTGCGCAGCAAGCCCCATTCACGGTGAGGACGCCTTTTTTTGTTTGTGTATTTGTCAACTCTGAGAAGGATGCATGCCATGACCAACCTCTTGAACAACAAGCTCAGTCGCCGCTCGGTGCTGCAATCGGCCGCTGTGGGTGCCATCGGCATCACCCCGGCTTTGCGCGCTGCCGTCTATGCTGCGGGCTCCGACGCACCCGAGAAAACCGAAGTCAAGATCGGTTTCATCCCCCTGACCGACTGCGCCAGCGTGGTGATGGCTTCCGTCCTGGGCATTGACAAGAAATATGGCGTCAAGATCATCCCCAGCAAGGAAGCCAGTTGGGCCGGCGTGCGCGACAAACTGGTCAACGGCGAACTGGACTTTGCGCACGTTTTGTACGGGCTTGTCTATGGTGTGCACCTTGGCATTGGTGGCCCCAAGAAAGACATGGCCGTGCTGATGACCTTAAACAACAATGGCCAAGGTCTCACGCTAGCCAAGAAGCTCGCGGACAAAGGAGCGGGAAATCTAGAGGGCCTCGTGGCACTGATGAAGAAAGAGCCGCGCGAATACACGTTCGCGCAAACTTTTCCAACCGGAACACACGCCATGTGGCTGTACTACTGGCTGGCCTCGGCAGGCGTCAATCCTTTCAAGGACGTGAAATCCATCGTAGTCCCTCCCCCGCAAATGGCGGCCAATATGCGGGTTGGCAACATGGACGGGTTCAGTGTCGGCGAACCCTGGAATCACAGGGCCATCATTGACGGCATTGGCGTGTCTGCGGCAACTTCTCAGGATGTATGGAGAGACCACCCAGAAAAGGTACTGGGCACCACAGGTGAATTCGTTAAAAAGTACCCCAACACTGCGCGCGCCGTGACGGCTGCCATTTTGGAAGCAAGCCAATGGATCGACGCCAGCCTGTCCAACAAGAACAAGATGGCAGAGACCATTGCCGACAAGAGCTATGTCAACACCAGCGTGGACGCCATCAACCAGCGCATTCTGGGCCGCTACCAGAACGGTATGGGCAAGACCTGGGACGACCCCAACCATATGAAGTTCTTTAACGACGGCGCAGTGAATTTCCCTTACTTGTCCGATGGCATGTGGTTCCTCACACAGCACAAGCGCTGGGGATTGCTCAAAGATCACCCCGACTACCTGGCAGTGGCCAAGCAGATCAACCAGATCGACCTCTACAAGCAGGCGGCCACCGCCAGCAAGACGCCGGTTCCCAAGGATGTCATGCGAACAAGCAGGCTCATCGACGGTGTGGTGTGGGACGGCAAGGATCCCAAGAAATACGCAGACAGCTTCAAAGTCAAAGCCTAGGAGATGACCATGGTCAGCGCAGTTTTCCATTCACCACTGGCCGCGGCCAGCGAGAGCATTGCTATGAAAAAAGAAGCACAACATGTAGATTCTGCGAGGGCTATGGGCACAAAAGACCATCAAACCTTGGCACCTTCCGTGGCCAACACCAAAACACCCGCTGCTGCCCGGCCCCCCCGGGACTGGCGCGGTCTGGTCATGGCAGTGTTGCCACCTCTGCTGGGTCTGGGTCTGCTCGTCGGTATCTGGGCCATCGTGAGCATCAGCACCGCCAGCAGCATTCCCAGCCCGTGGGAGACCTGGAAGCAGGCAGTCGTGCTGTTCAGCGACCCGTTCTACCGCAAGGGTCCGAACGACCAGGGCGTGGGCTGGAACGTGCTGATGTCGCTGGAGCGCGTGGCGCTGGGCTTTGGCCTGGCGGCAGCGGTCGGCATTCCGGCCGGCTTTGCCATCGGGCGCTTCGAATTCCTGAGCCGCATGTTCAACCCGCTGATCAGCCTGCTGCGCCCGGTGTCGCCGCTGGCCTGGCTGCCGATCGGCCTGCTGGTGTTCAAGGGTGCCAACCCGGCCGCCATCTGGACCATCTTCATCTGCTCGATCTGGCCCATGATCATCAACACCGCCGTCGGCGTGCAGCGCGTGCCGCAGGACTACATGAACGTGGCCCGCGTGCTGAACCTGTCCGAGTGGAAGATCCTCACCAAGATCCTGTTCCCCTCGGTGCTGCCCTACATGCTGACCGGCGTGCGCCTGGCGGTGGGCACGGCCTGGCTGGTGATCGTGGCCGCCGAGATGCTGACCGGCGGCGTGGGCATCGGCTTCTGGGTGTGGGACGAGTGGAACAACCTCAACGTCAAGAACATCATCATCGCCATCTTCGTGATCGGCATCGTGGGACTGGCACTGGAGTACGTCCTGATCAAGATCGCCACCGCATTCACGTTTGAAGAGGTGAAAAACTGACCCACCCCCGAAGCGCCTTTGGCGCTTCCCCCTCAAGGGGGCGCCACCAGTGGCCCGGCAAAGCCGGTTCCACGGTAGCCCTGAACCAGGAAAACACCATGAACCAACATTCTTCCAAATTCATCGAAATTCAGAACGTCGCCCAAACCTTCAAGACCAAGAAGGGCTTTTTCCCCGCTCTGCGCGATATCAACCTCACGGTTGCCAAAGGCGAGTTCGTCACCCTGATCGGTCACTCCGGCTGCGGCAAATCCACGTTGCTCAACCTGATTGCCGGGCTGACCATGCCGTCTGACGGAACCTTGCTGTGTGCCAACCGGGAAATTGGTGGGCCTGGCCCCGAGCGCGCCGTGGTATTTCAAAACCACTCCCTCCTGCCCTGGCTCACCTGCTTTGAGAACGTGTACTTGGGTGTGGAACGCGTGTTTGGCGCAGCGTCGAAAAGCACGGGTGCTCCCTCGGAGAACAAGGCGCAGCTCAAGGAGCGCACGGACGCCGCGCTGGCCATGGTGGGCTTGACGGCCGCCGCGCAGAAGCGCCCCGGCGAGATCAGTGGCGGGATGAAGCAGCGCGTGGGCATTGCCCGCGCCCTGGCCATGGAGCCCAAGGTACTGCTGATGGACGAACCCTTTGGCGCCCTGGATGCACTCACCCGCGCCAAGCTGCAGGACGAGTTGTTGGAAATCGTGGCCCGCACCCACAGCACCGTGGTGATGGTGACGCACGATGTGGACGAAGCCGTGCTGCTCTCCGACAAGATCGTGATGTTGACCAACGGACCGGCCGCCACCATTGGTGAAGTTCTCAGTGTGGATCTTGCGCGCCCGCGCAACCGGGTCGCACTGGCAGACAGTGCGCTGTACCTGGGCTACCGCAAGGCCGTCATCGACTTCTTGTACACGCGGCAAGCCCACGTCGAGAAGGCAGCGTAAACCCACTGCCAATTCTCCAAAAAGAAGGGCGTCTGCAATTGACGCCCTTTTTTTGTGCTTACGACGCACCACTTGCAGCCAGCTGCACTCGCAATACGCTCCACTTGAGCGCGCGCGCGCTCTCATTTACCTTTGATGTGCAGCCACAGCAGGCACAGATCCTGCTTAATACCGTTGCGACCAACGTCGGTCGCATCGTTGTTGCGTTTTGGTGCGTGCCATCACGGCAGTGCACACAGTGTCTGGGGCTCATGCAGCCCCAGGTGATGCAGCACACCCCCACCCCAGCACCCCTTCGGAGCCCATCTATGGCCGGATTTCGTGACTTTTTGAAAAGCGGGCATACACCCACGCTGTTCGCTGCCTTCTTCTACCTGATGTTCTCATTTGTCATCTGGGTGATGAACGGCGCCATGGCGCCCTTCATCAGCGAACAGTTCCATTTAACAGCTGCACAAAAGGGAATGCTGCTATCCATCCCGATTGTGGCTGGCGCCATCATGCGCTTTCCTCTGGGCCTGCTGGCGCAGTATGTGGGGCGCAAGACAGCCACGCTGGTGGAACTGGTCCTGATCACCTTCACCATGTCGTTCGGCTACTTCTTTGTGCACACCTACGACGACCTACTGAAGATGGCCTTGTTGCTCGGTGTGGCCGGTGCGAGCTTTGGTGTGGCCATGTCCCTGGGTTCTGGCTGGTACCCACCCAAATACAAGGGACTGGCTATGGGGCTGGTGGGCGCGGGCAACGCCGGCACCGCGCTGGCCGCGTTGCTGGCACCACCGCTGGCCCAGGCCTACGGTTGGCAGGCGGTGTACGGCATCGCCGCCGTTGCGTCCCTGGTGCCCATGGCCGTGGTGATGTTTATGGCCAAGGAGCCGCCCGACCGCGACGAACACGCCAACATGAAAGAGCACTTGGCCTGCCTGCTGGAGAAGGACGGCTGGGTATTCAGCCTCATCTATGTGGTGACCTTCGGCGGCTTTATCGGCATCGTCACCTTTTTGCCCACCTACTACTACGACCAGTTCGGTGTAAGCAAAGTGCAGGCCGGCCAGCTGACCATGCTGGCCGCGCTGATGGGTGCGGTGGTGCGGGTGGCGGGTGGCTGGATTTCCGACCATTGGGGCGGAGTCAACACCTTGACCGTGGTCTTGGTGGCAGTCGCTGTGACCCTGGTCGGCGTGGGCCTGTCGGCCGACTCGCTGGTGATGA
>DAOQRI010000049.1:0-10834 GCA_035355475.1 Rhodoferax sp.
GGCGTGTGCCGGCTCACGCTCACCGACCTGGACAAGCAGGGCCGCGACCTGGTGCTGCGCTGGGCCCGCGAGGCCGGCCTGGAGGTCACCATCGACAAGATCGGCAACGGCTTCATGCGCCGCGCCGGGCGCAACAACAGCCTGCCACCCATCATGACCGGCAGCCACATCGACACCCAGCCCACCGGCGGCAAGTTCGATGGCAATTACGGTGTGCTGGCCGGCCTTGAGGTGGTGCGCACGTTGAATGACCTGGGGATCGAAACCGAAGCGCCGATAGAAGTGGCGTTCTGGACCAACGAAGAAGGCTCGCGCTTTGTGCCGGTGATGATGGGTTCGGGCGTCTTCGCCAAGGCCTTCACGCTGGAGCATGCGTATGCCGCTACCGATATTGAGGGCAAGAGCGTCAAGGGCGAGCTGGAACGCATTGGCTACATCGGCGAGCAGGAGCCGGGCAACCATCCCATCGGCGCGTACTTTGAAACACATATCGAACAGGGCCCGGTGCTGGAAGACAACAACAAGACCATTGGCGTGGTCAGCGGTGTGCTGGGCATCCGCTGGTTTGACTGCACCGTGACCGGCATGGAAGCCCACGCCGGCCCCACGCCCATGGCGCTGCGAAAAGACTCTTTGTTGGCCGCCACCCGCATCATGCAAGACGTGGTGGCCGCAGCCCACCGCCACCCGCCGCATGGCCGCGGCACCGTAGGCATGGTGCAGGTGTTCCCCAACAGCCGCAATGTGATTCCCGGCCGGGTGAAGTTCAGCATCGACCTGCGCAACAGCACCGACGCACTGGTAGACCAAATGGCTGACGAGGTGAAAGCCTTTGCCTCCAAGGTCGGCCAGGAGCACGGCGTGGATGTGAAGATCGAGATGGTGTCGAGCTACCCCGCGCAAATCTTCCACAGCGACTGCGTGGACGCCGTGGACCGCGCCGCCAAGAAGCTGGGCTATAGCAACATGCCCGCTGTCTCCGGCGCGGGCCACGACGCGGTGTACATGGCCAAGCTGGCGCCTAGCGGCATGATCTTCATCCCCTGCAAAGACGGCATCAGCCACAACGAGATTGAAGACGCCAAGCCCGAGCACATCACTGCCGGGTGCAATGTGCTGCTGCATGCGATGCTTGAGCGGGCCCTTACCCTAGAGCGCGTTTCAGCACAGTCTTAGAAGCGTATCAGGCTACAACAGTCAAATCGGTTTGGGAAGCGCGAGACTATTTCGGCATCAAGTTAGGTAAACTCTTTTCGCTAGCCGAACTCATCCTGTTGCGCAAAGATTGGTGCACTACTTTGAAGTGAGGTCTATTGGAGCGCCGCTATGAAAGCTTCGCAGTATTTCGAGCACATGGGTATCCGAACCAAGCTCATTGTCATCTTTGTCGCCATCAAAGTGATACCGCTGGTGCTGCTGGCCTGGTATGCCTGGCAGGCTGTCCAAGGGTTGAGTGAGGACGTCTCCTCGCGTGCAATGCAAATGGCAGAAGCCATGCGCACCACCCAGCAACAAACAGGAAAGACTGCGAATGACGACGCAGTCCGCGCATTGGACGAGCGCTCTCGCGAAGCCATCGAATCACTCACCACCAACGTGGCACGTCAGGTTGCCGATTTTCTGTACGACCGTGACAAGGACATTCTTCGTGCAGCACTGCTGGAGCCGGCAGAGGCTACCTACCGACGTTTTCTGAGTGGCCACAACCGGGAACTTTTTGGACACGGACCCTACCTGCTTGCAGCTGACGGCAAATCGTGGGTGCCTGCCGAGACGTTCAAGGATGACAACCCGGTGCGCCCGCCGTTGAATGACAACGCCAAGGACTTCCACACACGCCCCCCTGAAAATTACGGGATCAAATCACTCACACCCCTTTTTCTGGAGATGACTTATGTGGATACATCGGGACTCGAGAAAGTCAAGGTACAGCAGGGCGACCTGCTCAAACCCGGACTGCGCGATGTTGCCCGGCGCGAGAACACCTTCATTCGGGCCGAAGACTATTGGCCGGCCCTGAAGAAACTCAAGCCCGGTGAGATTTATGTTTCTGAGGTCATCGGCCCCTACGTGCCAACCCATTGGATTGGGCCCTACACCAAAGCTCGCGCAGAGGAGCTGAAAAGGCCATTCAATCCCGAGGCCTCGGGCTATGCAGGCCTTGAAAATCCGGTTGGCAAGCGGTTTCGTGGGATTGTGCGCTGGGCAACCCCCGTCGAAAAAGGCGGCCGTGTGGCGGGCTACGTGACGCTTGCGTTGGACCATGCGCATTTGATGGCATTCAGCAACAAGATCAGGCCCACACCAGACCGGTTTGCGCCCATAGCCGACCCTGCGTCAGGCAACTATGCCTTCATCTGGGACCACAAGAGTCGATCTATCTCACACCCTCGAGACTACTTTATTGTGGGATATGACCCTGAGTCCGGCCAACCGGCCGCCCCATGGATGGACACCGAGTTGTGGGCCAACTGGAAAGCCAGCGCCAAGCCATGGCACGAATTCCAGGCCACAGAGCCTGCTTTTCAGGATCAATCACTTAAACGCAAACCCGCACCGGAATCTGGCAAGTCGGGAAGCGTGGCGCTCGATTGCCGCTATCTCAATTTCTCACCCCAGTGCCACGGCTGGGACGCCTTGACCGAGCATGGCGGCTCTGGCTCGTTTGCGATCTTCTTCTCAGGCTTGTGGAAGCTCACTACAGCAGCCGCCATTCCCTACTACACCGGTCAGTATGGCGCCAGCAAACGTGGCTTTGGGTACGTGACCATTGGTGCGAACGTCGACGATTTTCACAAGGCCGCAACCGATTCGGGAAAACGAATCGACGCCATGATCGCGACCGCTGACAGCAAGCTCAAGATCGAGCGAGAAGGGCTGCAAGCGACCATTGCTGAGGGACTGGGCCGCACTGCCTTCGGACTCAGCGTCTCGACACTGGTCATGATTGTTCTGGTGATTGTCATTGCGATCTGGATGGCCAACGTGCTCACCAAACGCATCACGGTAATGAGTGGCGGCATACGTCGGTTTCAGGATGGTGATCTGTCACTCCGATTAGAGGCTCAAGGGCAGGACGAAATGGCGGAGTTGGCAAAGTCCTTCAATCAGATGGCCAGTGCCGTGCAGGATTCATTTGGCCGCCTCGAGGATGCGCGCCATTCGGCGGAAGAGGCAAACCGAATGAAAAGCGAGTTCTTGGCCAACATGTCGCACGAGTTGCGCACGCCACTCAACGGCATTCTGGGCTTCGCCGAGCTTTTGGAAATGGAACTGGAGGATCCTGCGCAACGCGAGTATGCGCAGGCTATTCGCACCAGCGGTGACCATTTGCTGGCCCTGGTTACAGCTATATTGGATCTGGCAAAAATCGAGGCTGGACGCATGGATTTTGACCTGACAACATTGGATTTGCCTGCGCTTTTGACGGAAGTGGTTGGCTTGCAGAAAGGACATGCACAAGCCAAGAATCTGGCTTTGGAATTGTTAACAGACAAACTGCCTGACGTAGTATTTGGTGACCGCATGCGCCTGAGGCAGGTGCTGCTCAACCTAATCAACAATGCACTCAAATTCACAACACATGGCAGCGTAACGGTGCGCGCCAGTCGTGTGGACGACCGGGTTCGCATTGAAGTTCAGGACTCTGGAATCGGTATCAAACTAGTGGATCAGCAACTGATTTTTGAGAAGTTTCGGCAAAGTGAGTCCTCTATCACCCGCAATCATCAGGGTTCCGGACTGGGATTGACACTTGCCAAAGAACTGGTGGAGCATATGGGCGGAGAAATCGGTGTGATATCGACTCCCGGCGCAGGATCAACTTTTTATGTTTTACTCCCGGTGGGTAGATCAACGCAAAGTGACGAAAAACTAAAGGGGCAACAAGCTTGAAGCGGCGCGTTTTACTGGTAGACGACGTAGCGCTCAATCGCAAACTCGCCAACGCATTGATGTCCAGGCTGGGTTGGCAAACTTTGGAGGCCGATGGTGGAATTGCTGCGATGGAGTTGTTGCGCTCGAATCAACCCGTGGATCTCATCCTGCTGGATATCAGCATGCCCGATCTCAGTGGTGAAGAGGTTTGCAAGCAGTTGCGTTCAGACCCGGCCTATGCAGGACTGAAAATCGTTGCGTACACAGCACACGCTGGTCAAGACGACGTCGAGCGTTTCCTGGCAAACGGGTTTGATGCCGCGCTCATCAAACCCATCAATTCACAACGCCTGAGCGAGGTCGTGGCCGACCTATTTCCCTCTGGGGCGTGAATTGCTCCTTTATTGATAGCTTTTCGCGCTTTTTCCTAAAGGGACAGAGGCCCATTTGATTTAAATATTTTCGCGGACAACATGCCCAGCCAGCCCACGGGGAATCGCGCCCAGCAATTGTTGCGTGTAGGCATGCTGGGGCCGGTTGTAGATGTCGTCCGAGCTGCCACGCTCCACAATCTCGCCCTGGTTCATAACGAGGATGTCGTCGGCCATGTACTTGACCACGGCCAGGTCATGGCTGATGAAGACATAGGTCAGGCCAAACTCTTCCTGTAAGTCCAGCAGCAGGTTAAGCACCGTGGCCTGCACGCTCACGTCCAGCGCGCTGACACTTTCGTCGCAAACAATGATTTCAGGCTTCATGGTCAGGCAGCGGGCAATCGCGATGCGCTGGCGCTGTCCACCCGAAAACTCGTGCGGGTACTTTCCAAAGGCGTCACGCGGCAAGCCCACTTTCTCGATCAGGGCCACCGCCCGCTGTGCGCGCTCGGTGTCATCTGCACCAATGCTATGGATGCGCATGGGTTCCATCAGGATTTGGCCGATGGTGAAGCGGGGGTTCAGACTGGCGTACGGGTTTTGAAAGATGATCTGGATGCGGCTGCGGTAAGGACGCATTTGCGCCGCATCCAGTGTAGCCAGGTCTATGCCTTCAAACAGAATGCTGCCAGCAGTAGCCTGCGTCAGGCGCGTGAGCATCATGCCGATAGTGGTCTTGCCCGACCCTGACTCGCCCACGACGCCCAGAGTGCGGCCTTTGTGCAGGGAAAAGTTGGCGCTTTTCACCGCACTGAACACACTGCGTTTAAACAACCCGGTCTTGAGCGGGTAGTCCTTTTGCAGCCCCTTAACTTCGATGAGCGCCGGGCCATCGGCCGGCTTGCTGACTCGCTCTTCCGTGGTGGCAGGGCGCTGGTTCATGAAGTCATCGATGACGGTCAGGCGGCGCGGACGCGTGTCCAGGCGCGGTCGACAGGCCAACAGCGCTTGTGTGTAGCTGTCTTGTGGTTCGGTGAAGATGGTTGATGCATCGCCCGCTTCACGCACCACACCGTTGCGCATGACAACCACACGGTCGGATATTTCACCCACCAGACCGAGGTCATGGCTGATGAAAAGCATGCTCATTTTCTGGCGCTGTTGGAGCCTGGCCAGCAGTTCCACAATCTGGCGCTGCACGGTCACGTCCAGCGCGGTGGTGGGTTCGTCGGCGATCAAGAGCTTGGGCTCGCAGGCAATGGCGATGGCAATCATCACGCGCTGTTGTTGGCCACCCGATAGCTGATGGGGGAATGCGTTCAGCCGTTCTTTCGGGTTGGGAATGCCCACTTCGGTCATCAACTCCAGCGCGCGATCCAGCGACTGCTTGCGGTTCAGTCCCAGGTGGATGCGCAGCACTTCGGCAATCTGGTCGCCCACGGTGAACACTGGGTTGAGCGAGCTCATGGGCTCCTGAAACACCACCGAAATATCTTTGCCGCGCAGCTTGCGCATATCTTCAATCGGCGCCTGCAACAGGTCCCGGCCGTTGTAGAAGATCTTGCTGTCGGCATCGACCATGGCGTTTTCCGGCAGAAGGCGCACGATGCTCATGGCGCTCACACTCTTGCCGCTGCCGGACTCACCCACCAGCGCCACGGTGCTATTGACGGGGATGTCGAAACTCACGCCTTTGACGGCTTGGCCGATCGCAGTTTTACTCAACCGGAAGGACACCTTCAGGTCCTGCACGCTAATCAATGTAGTCATATCTTTGTTCTCCCCGGATTAACGCAATTTGGGGTCAAGAGCATCGCGCAATGCATCGGTCAACAGCGCAAATGCCGTGACAAATGTCGCCATGAACAGGGTAGCAGTGGCCAACTGCCACCACTTGCCCTGCACGAGTTCGGTTTGGGCTTCGGCCAGGATGGTGCCCCAACTCACCATGTCAATCGGCACACCCAAGCCAAGGTAAGAAAGGATCACCTCCGCCTTAATGAAGCTCACCACATGCAAGCTCAATTGGACCAGCACCACATGGCTGATATTGGGAAGAATGTGGGTGAACATACGCGAGGCGTTTGACGCGCCAATAGCCTCGGCCGCCATGACATATTCGCGCGAACGGTGCTTCATATACTCGGCGCGCACCAGTCGGTAAATGCCGGTCCAGCCTACCAGACTCAGAATGATGACCACTGTCCAAACACCGCTACCTAAAGAATTGGCCAACGGCCCGGACTTCAGCACCGCCGCCAGTGCGAACACCAGCAGGATGTAGGGAATAGCGGTGAACACGTTGTACACCCACTCCAGAAAATCCCCAACACGCCCACCGAAATAGCCCCCAATGGCGCCCAGCACGGTTCCGATCAGCGTGGCAAACAGGGCTGCAACGAGGCCCACAGTTATGGACATCTGTGCGCCCTTGATGACCTTGGCAAACACATCGCGGCCCTGCTGATCGGCACCGAACGGTAGCGTGTCGGCCTTCACCGTCACTTCCGTCTTGAACTGGGCAGCGCGCTCATCCCACTCCTTGTAGCGCGATGCCAGCGGGTCCACATCACTGATGTCTACATTCGGACCGACCACGGTCTCCACGATCGCGTTCTGGGTGCCATCGGCAATTTTTCCCACGAGGGTTGGCGCGGCAAATGGCACGCCCACTTCCTTGTTCCAGTCTTTGGCTACCAGGCCAAACAGAGCCGCCAGCACCAGCGCAATGAAGAACATCGTCACATACAACGACACCATGCCGACTCGGTCGGTCTTCAGGCGCAGCCAGGCCTGCTTCCACACTCCGGGTGACTGGGGTAGGGATTGCAAAATTTCGGTACTCATTTCAATGTCACCCGTGGATCAACAAACTTGTAAAGCACATCGGTGATCAGGTTGATCACCATCGTCAACGCTGCCAGATACACCGTGGCTGCCTGAATAACGGGGTAGTCACTGCGATTCACTGCCACCAGAATCTCGCGCCCCAGCCCGGGGATAGAGAAAAAGACCTCGATCAGGAAAGAGCCGATGAAAACGCCCGGCAAGCCGGTGGCCACGTTGGTCAGAATCGGGATCATGGCGTTGCGCAGCACGTGCTTGAACAGGATGGTGTTTTCGGTCACGCCCTTGGCACGTGCGGTGCGCACATAGTCCTGACCAATTTCATCCAGAAAGAAGCTACGGTACAGGCGCGTTTGCGGCGCCAAACTAACCATCACCGCCAGAAACACGGGCAGTGGCGCGTAAGTGATCAGGTTCTTCCAGAGGCTGTTGCTCCAACCCTGCACCGGGAACCAGCCCAGCAAGAACCCAAACACATACTGGCCTACCACGATGTAAACCAGAAAACTGATGGACAGCGCAACCGTGGTCAGGACCATGATGGCCCGATCCGTCAAACTGCCACGCACATAGGCCACTGCCAAGCCAGCCACGATGGCCAAAGCCACTTCCAGCAGCAGAATTGGCACCATGATCGTGAGCGTGGCTGGCAGGCGCGTGGCAAAGATGTCTGAAATGGCCTCATTCGTGGTCCAGCTCTTGCCCCAATTGAAGGTAAAGACTTGCTGCACAAAGACCCAGAGCTGCTCCATAACGGACTTGTCCAGCCCCAGTTGTGCGCGCAACGACGCCAGTCGTTCGGGGGAAGCCTTCATGCCAGCCATGATTTCGACCGGGTCTCCGCCAAAAAACTTGAAAAGGAAGAAGATCAGCAGGATCACCCCCAGCAGGGTGGGAAGCATTTGCCAGATGCGTCGCAGGATGTAAGAAAGCATATTTTGGGGAAACTAGGGTTAAATGCTGATGCATTGGGACAAGGCGCGGATTATGCTTGTCTGTTTTGCTTTAGGCATTGGTGTTTGTATGAGGGTGACTATGGGTTCAGGAAAAATAGGGGTAACTTTGGCCTTGTTGTGCTGGGGTTTAGGCGCTGGCGCCGAAACTGCAAGCAAGACTCAGGCCGAAAAGGTCTTGCGCTACGCGTTTGAAATCGCCGAAACCGGGTTCGACCCGGCGCAGATTTCCGACTACTACTCGCGCACCGCCACCGAGAACATGTTTGACGCGTTGTACCGCTACGATTATCTGGCACGGCCGGCCAAGGTGGTGCCCAGTGTGGCGGACGGCATGCCTGTCATTGCCGATGACTTCAAAACCTTCACTGTCAAGGTCAAACCCGGCATTTACTTTTCGGACGATGCTGCATTCAACGGAAAGAAGCGTGAGCTGACTGCGCAGGACTTTGTCTACACTTTCAAGCGGATTTTTGATCCCAAGACCAAAAGCCAGATCTATTCCGACCTCGAAGAGCTCAAGCTGTTGGGCATGGATGCCCTGCGCAAGGATGCGGAAAAGCCGGGCGCACTCTTCAATTACGACACCGAGGTGGAGGGTCTGCGCGCACTGGACCGCTACACCCTGCAGTTCAAGATGCAAGATAGCCAGCCCCGCTTCATCTACCGCCTGACCGAAGCCAGCGTGCTGGGCGCTGTGGCGCGTGAAGTCGTTGAAAAGTATGGCGACAAAATCATGGAGCATCCGGTGGGCACCGGGCCGTTCAAGCTGGACCAGTGGACGCGATCCTCCAAGATCACGTTCGTGAAAAACCCCAATTTCCGTGAAGAGTATTACGAGGCAGAGCCGCCAGCCAACGATGCCCTTTCCCAGGAAATTTACCGCCAGATGAAGGGCAAGCGCATTCCGATTGTGGACAGGGTGGAGATTTCCATCATCGATGAAGTGCAGCCGCGCTGGCTCTCTTTCCTGGGCAATGAGCACGACTTCTTGATGTATTTGCCGCAGCAATTCGCCAACCAGGCAATCCCCAACAACAAACTCGCCCCGCACCTGGCCAAGAAGGGCATCCGTATCGAGCGCTATTCGCCGCCTGAATTAACCTTCTCCTTCTGCAACATGGGAAGCCCTACCGTGGGGGGGAATTCCGCCGAAAAGGTGGCGCTGCGCCGTGCCATTGCACTGGCCTACAACACAGAAGAAGAAATTCGCCTGCCACGGCGCAACCAGGCCATCGCGGCCCAAGGCGTTGTTCCACCCAACACCTGGGGCTACGACCCCAAGTTCAAGTCGGAGATGAGCGATTACAACCCGGCCCGCGCCAGTGCGCTCCTGGATCTGTTTGGCTATGTGGACAAGGATGGTGATGGCTGGCGCGACATGCCGGACGGCAAGCCGCTGGTGCTGGAGTATTCGACCCAGCCGTCTGCGGCTGACCGCGAGCTCAATGAAGTCTGGAAGAAGAGCATGACGGCGGCGGGCATCAAAATTGTGTTTAAAACCGCCAAGTGGCCTGAGAACCTGAAGTCTGCCCGCGCCGGCAAGGTCATGATGTGGGGGCTAGGCAACTCTGCTTCGTCTCCCGACGGTGGCAGTTTTCTCGACTTTGGCTACGGGCCACAGCGATACGAGGGCAATCTGGCGGCGTTCCAGAACGACGAATACGACAAGCTGTACCGTCAGCAGGTGGTCATGCCCGATGGGCCCGAGCGGCTGGCACTCATGCAAAAGATGGTCAAAATTCTGGTGGCCTATATGCCTTATAAATTCAATACCCACCGCATTCGTACGGACGTCATACAGCCCTGGCTGGTGGGCTACCGTCGCCATCCGACATCGCGCGCCTTCTGGCGCTATGTAGACATCGACACTAGCAAGCTGCCCAAGCAGTAGGACCACGGCCCGCATCCACTCCTACAATACGGCACTTTCCTCACCCTGCTTATCTGCAACCCGCAGGACAAACAAAGGTTCGCACAACGAACCGCGTTAGTCCTCGAATGAATAGGAACACCATGCAATCGCGCATCCAATTGACGGCTATCGCAGCCATAACCCTGGCCCTCTGCGGCGCCACTGTAGCGGCTGACATTCCCGCTGGCACCCAACTCCACGCCACGCAAACCCTGGTTCGCTCCAATGGATCAGAACCCGAGAGCATGGACCCCGCAGTCGCCGAAACGGTTCCCGCCAACCAGATCATGCGCGACCTGTTTGAGGGACTGACCGCCACCGACACCACTGGCAAGACGGTGCCTGGCGTTGCAGAAAGCTGGAAGCAGACCAACCCGACAACCTGGGTGTTCAAACTGCGAACCAATGCCAAGTTCTCCAACGGAGACCCGATCACGGCGGAAGACTTTGTGTATGGTATTCGCCGTTTCGTGGACCCGAAAACCGCATCACCCTATGCGGCCACGTTTGGTGTTTTTCTTCAAAACGGACTGGAAGTCGCACAGGGCAAGAAGCCGCCGACCGAAGTGGGTGTGAAAGCGCTGGACAAACATACGCTGGAGATCAAGACCCAGGATCCCATCCCCTTTATGGCAGAACTGGTCGCCAACACCCAGCTGGGCCCGGCACACAAAGCCACGATTGAGAAGTGGGGCAAGGACTGGGTCAAGCCCGGCAACATGGTAGGCAACGGCGCCTACGTGCTCAAGGAATGGAAAGTCAACAACCGCATCGTGGTGGAGAAGAATCCACACTACTGGGATGCGGGCAATGCCCGCCTGACCAAGGTGACCTATTTGCCGATTGAAGACCAGTTTGCCGACATCAAA
>DAOQRI010000050.1:0-10828 GCA_035355475.1 Rhodoferax sp.
TGTACCTGGACATCATCAATGTGTTCCAGAGCCTGCTGGCTTTGCTGGGCATCATGGGCGGTGAGCGCGACTGAGGAATCTTCAAGCCGTTGCCGCTGACCACCTTGGCGTAGCAACTTCCACCTGGCAAGATGCTCTTTATCTATCCTCCGGCCGAAATCGAGAAAGTTTCTTCCCGATTGACGGCCGCTTGGTTGTTTCTGTCCGGCCAAACCCGCACATTCGAATGCCTGACGGAGAAAACACCTGAGCTGCTGAAACACGCAGAGTTCACCTTTTACCTGCCCTTCACGATTCAGGGCAGTAAACGCTCCGGCGGAATTGGTGTATTGATCGGCCGTGAAGACGCCATCCAGGTGGCACAGCACATGTTTGGCACATCCCGCGAGGAAGTAACCCAGGCAGATTTACTCGACGCCTGTTCTGAAGCCTGCAACGTGTGTGCGGAAAGTATTGCGACGCACTTTGGCCCGGCCCATGTCGTGTCTGTCGGGGTACCCCAATTTGCCAACGCTACTGAATACGAAGCTGCCGCGCAAAGCAGCCTGGCACGGGCCATTTACCGTGGCGCCGTCGGTGATCAGGTGATTTACGCCGTGCTCTATGACAGCCCTAAGACGGAGTCTGAACCGTCTTCTGCACCCCTATGACCACCCCGCCTATTCAGCTGTCGGAAGCATTGCGTTTTTTGGTGGTGGATGACAGCCGCGCCATTCAGGCCATCATCAAGCGTGCGATCAAGAAATGTGGGTATGCGCCGCTGGAGATTCGCCTCGCGATCAACGGCGAAGCTGCGCTGGATGAAATTGCGTCGTTTGTTCCCCACCTGGTGATCACAGACTGGCATATGCCAAAAGTGTCCGGTCTTGAAATGGTTCAGGCCCTGCGCCAAATGGGACACAAGAACATGCGCGTGGGTTTTGTAACGACGGAAAAAACACCCGCCCTGCTCGATCAGGCGATTAGCAACGGCGTCATGTTCATCCTGCACAAGCCTTTTGATGATGCAGAGCTTGTGGCAGCGGTCGTCTCATCAATACAGGACCTGGCCAAAGCGCTCATTCCGGCAAACGCTGTAGCCCAAAAATCCGAAAAGGAAACCGTCTCGGAGTCAGCCCTGAAGGCAAAGCTCACCGAGCACTTTGGGAAGATACCGTTCCGGCTGGTCTCCAATGACCCGATGACACCGTCCAACCTGACCCCTACCAATCTGTTGGGTCTTTACGGCGGAACCGGTCACAAAGGCGTGTACGCGCTGGGTGTTATGGACGCCAATGCCATTTGCATTGTGGGCGGCGGTGCGGCGCGCAAACAGCCTACCGAAGTCCGGGCGGCGATGGCCGCTGGGCAGCCAGATGCCACGATGCTGGCAAAAGCCAATGAATTCATGGGTGAGATGGCACAGTGCCTGACCGAGTCCGCAGACCCGGCATGCACGGTCTCCATTGCCAAGGCAAGCGTTGTCAAGAACACATTTGCGAAGCTGACCGAGGTGCTGGAGCAATCCGGCCATCGTTCGGATTTTCGTATTTCCATTCCTGGCTACGGCGAAGGTCGAATGGCCTGGTTTGTCATGCGATAGTGCGTTATGACTCTCCTGAACGCTGCCCTTGCCTTTGTCTTCGTTGTCAACCTGGTGTTCATGGTCGGAGCTGGATATGCGCTCTGGAAGATCATGCAGGTGACGGAAACCAGCCAGATCAACCTGCAGCGTGCTGCCAGCGATGTGATCGGAGTGGGAACACACATCAAGGTTCTGGTGCGCAAGGCTTTCAGCGAGATGGAGCGCAACAACGACGCTCTGGCTGCCAGAGAGAGCCACAGCGGACGCGCGGTTCAAGAACTGTCCTTTCAGGTTAAGACGCTGGTCGAGCGGGTCAAGACTGTGCTTGCCAAGCGCGAAGATAGCAGCGCTACTGTCGCGCAAGCGCCGGCCAATGGTGAGCATCTGCGCGAACGATTGCATGACGAATTGAGTGCAGCTCTGGCCAAAAATCATCAGTTGCAAGATGAGATTGACCAGACGCACTACAAGCTGAAAGACGCCTCACACACGAATCGCGAGCTGCAGGACGAGATCGCCGATGTCAAAGGCATCAAGCAAAGCGTCATTGACAGCCTGATGAAACGAACGGTTGAACTCGAAGAACGCTTGCAGCAGGCACGCGAGAGGGCCCAGGCTGCCGAGCAGCACGCCGATGCGAATGCGGCACAGCTGGACGAAATCCGCGCTCAGATCGACCAGCAAACGTTCAACGAGACGAACAATGCCGGGGGTGTTGACCAAACTGAATTGATCGAGCAGCAGCAAAACCAGATCGATGTGCTGGCGACCCGGGAACGTGAATTGATGCAGAAGATAGAACAGCTCGAAAGCGCTTTTCAACGCAGCCTGACCGAAAAGACATTTATCGAAGAGCGATTTTTGGCCATGGACCACGGTGAAAGTGCACATGCCCCGTTGGATGTTCCGGCGTCAACCCCGACTTCCTGACTCAATAGTTGCTGCGATTTGCCGATAGATATACCAAATAACCTGACTATTTCATGATTGCACGCCTGCTTCTTCTCGCAATGACAGTGTCTCTGGCGGGATGCGACAACATCGCGGCCCTGATGGCCGACCCAAAAGTAGCCCAACGCATAGCGGACTCCAAGGCCATTGGCAGCGCTTGCCGCTACGGCATGCGCAGCATTGAAGATTGCTATGCACTGAATGAAAAAGCCTCGAAGGCCGCCGTGTTTGACGGCTGGAAGGAAATGGACCAGTACATGCGCGACAACAAGATCGACGGCGTCGCGTCCAAGGGTGTCAAACCTGGCCAGCCCGCAGAAGAAATCATCGAAGAAAAGGCCAGCGACAGCGTGGCCAAAGACACCGCTTCAAAGCCCAGGTCTAAAGCGGCCGACAAAGCCGCGCACTGACATCACCCCACCCAGTCAAAGACCGCAATGCTCTCCACATGCGCGGTGTGCGGAAACATGTTGACCACTCCAGCAGCGGTGCAACGGTAGCCACCTTCTAGCACCAACACACCGGCATCCCGCGCTAACGTGGCCGGGTTGCAACTCACATAGACAATACGCTTGGGTGGAATCCAGCGTAGCTCGTCGGCACTTGCGTTGCCCTGTGCAACCCGCTGGCGAACGCCCGCTAACGCCTGTACCAATGCATAGGCACCCTCGCGCGGTGGGTCCACCAGCCATTTGTCGGCAATACCGTCAGCAACCAACACTTCGGGCGTCATTTCAAACAAATTGCGCGCTACAAACTTTGTAGCTGCCAGCACAGTATCTGAAAGGGCTAGAGCCTGATTTAGCTTCAAGTTCTCACGTGAACGCTCAACAAGCGCCTCTGCACCCTCCACACCGAGAACCTCGTTCGCCTGCATTGCCAGCGGCAGCGTGAAGTTGCCCAACCCGCAAAACCAGTCAATCACCCGCTCCTGCCGGTTGACCTTGAGCAATCCCAACGCCCGCGACACCAGCACCCGGTTGATGTGCGGGTTAACCTGCGTGAAATCCGTTGGGCGAAACGGCATGGTGATGCCAAAGTCTGGCAAGCTATAGGCCAGTTGCGCAGTTTCATGACCAGGCACTTCGTCCAAGCGGTGCACGGTATCCAGACCCTTGGGCTGCAGCCACCACTGCACACCCGGGTGGGCCACCGCAAACTGACGCAGACGGTTCAGGTCCGCGTCGCCCAGCGGCGACAGGTGGCGCAGCACCAGGGCTGTTACGTCACTTGCTGCGCCTTTGCCCTCCATGTCGCCCACGGCAAGCTCAATCTGGGGGCAGTAATCTGCCGCATCCAGTGACGCAATCAGTGCGCGCAGCGGCACGAGCATGGCGCTGACATGCGGTGCCAGCACGCGGCACTCTTTCATGTCGGCCACATAGCGGCTCTTGCGCTCGTGAAATCCCACCAGCACGGAACCTTTTTTGCGGACGTTTTTGACGGACAGGCGCGCCCGGTAACGGTAGCCCCAGGCCGGACCTTCAATAGCACGCAGGATGTTGTCGGGTTTGACTTTGCCGATGTGCCACAGGTTGTCCTCCAGCACCCGCTGCTTGACTGCCACCTGCGCACCCACGTGCAGGTGCTGCATCTTGCAGCCGCCGCAGGCGCCCTC
Organism: Rhodoferax sp.; assembly: GCA_035355475.1. Classification (GTDB taxonomy): domain Bacteria; phylum Pseudomonadota; class Gammaproteobacteria; order Burkholderiales; family Burkholderiaceae_C; genus Allorhodoferax. The sequence goes on from DAOQRI010000050.1 coordinate 4,134, forward strand.
GTGCAGACCGAAGTGGGGGCAATCGGGGCGCACCCGCTGTGATGACTCGCGATGGATCTCGGTCAGCGTGCCTTTCTCAAAACTGGCTTTGGAACGGTGGATTTGGGCACTCACGATCTCAAACGGCAGGGCACCGTCGATAAACACCACTTTCCCGTCAGGCTTGTGGGCCACGCCCTGGGCGTCCAGGTCAAGAGATTTCACTTTCAGCCAACCTTCGGGCAGCGGATTTTCGTTCGCAATTGTGTCTGTCATGCTGCAATTGTCTCAGGTTAAAAGAGCACTCTGCCACGGTACATACTCGGCACACACTCCCGACTCACTTGTGCGTCAAGCCTAAAATACATCAGCAATTCCGAAACAACAAAATTTTGCTGGAGACAACTCAATGTCAACTCACGACGGTGCCCACAGCACATCCCCACTCGCTCTGTTGGGGGATAAGACCTTACTGATTGCGATTGGCATCAGTGCACTGGCAAGTCTGGTGTTGGGCGCCCAGTTTATTGACAACGGATTAGCCATTTCGGCAACTGTCATCCTGCTGATTTTGGCCGCCATTGGCTATGCGACGTCCCGTGGAACGGCTGCCTGCCGTTACGTCCTGACCTTTGTGCTGGTTGCTTTCATTGCGCTGCATATTCAGCTCGCACGCGGGATGATCGAGTTGCATTTCGGCGTATTCGTGGTGCTTGCTTTTCTGCTGGTCTATCTCGACTGGAAAGTCATAGTCTTTGGTGCTGCGCTTTTTGCGGTGCACCATGTAGTCTTTGACCGCATGCAGGCAGCTGGCTTGGGTTTGTACTGCACGACCCAACCCGACTTTGCCCTGATCATGCTGCATGCCTTGTACGTCATCATTCAAAGCGGCGTAGAGGTCGTTCTGGCGCTGCACATGCGCCGTGCGGCAGATGAGGGTGAGGAACTCGCCCGGCTGGTCTCCAGTGTCAACCAGAGTGACAGCATTGCACTGAACGCCAGCCACGTCCAGACGACAACCAGTGGCGGAGCCGCGCTAAGCGCCACACTGGCGCGCATGGATCTTGCCGTGAATGCGGTCAGAACGGGGGCATCCAGCATTGAAGTGGCGTCTGCGGAAATCGCCAGCGGAAACCAGGACCTGAGCGACCGCACCGAGCAAACCGCCGCCAACCTCCAGCGCACCGCCAGCAGCATGGCGGCCTTGACCAGTACAGTCACACAATCCGCGGGCAACGCCCGTGAAGCCAATCAACTGGCCATGAACGCCAGCACGGTTGCGGTAAAGGGAGGCGAAGTGGTCTCGCAGGTCGTGGACACCATGCAGGGTATCAATGAGGCCTCGCGCAAGATTTCCGACATCATCAGCGTGATCGATGGCATTGCGTTTCAGACCAATATTCTGGCGCTCAATGCGGCTGTCGAAGCAGCACGCGCAGGCGAACAGGGCCGGGGTTTTGCCGTTGTGGCTTCTGAGGTGCGCAGTCTTGCAGGTCGGTCTGCTGATGCTGCCAAAGAGATCAAGACGCTCATTGGCACCAGTGTGGAGCGGGTTGAACGCGGAACTGCGCTGGTGGGAGAGGCGGGAACGACCATGACCGAGGTCGTTAGCAGCATCCGCCGCGTGACCGACATCATGGGGGAAATCAGCGCGGCCAGTGCTGAGCAGGCATCAGGCGTTGCCGAAGTCAGCGAGGCCGTCAGCCAGATGGACCAGGCCACACAGCAGAACGCTGCTTTGGTCGAGCAGATGGCCGCCGCTGCGAGCAGCCTGAAGTCGCAAGCGCAGGACCTGGTGCAAACGGTCGCTGTATTCCAGGGAGGCCGTGGACCGAGCAGTGCGCCCGTGCATCGCATGGAGCCCAAGCATCAGCCGGTCCGGCGGCTTGCGTTAGCCCATGCGCCGACGTCGGGCAGCGGTGGTTTGGGTATCAATCTGGAGAACGCAATCAAGGCTCATGCCGATTGGCGTTCCAAATTGCGGATGGCTGCGCAAAATAACGAAAAAATGGATGCCGACACCATTTCGCGGGATGACTGCTGCGAATTCGGTAAGTGGATTCATGGAACAGGAAAATCCAAGTGCGGAACAAAGCCCTCATTCGTGGCCCTCTTGGACGCCCACAAAGGCTTTCACCAGGAGGCGGGAAAGGTGGCACGAGCCATCAATCAGGGTGGTGGAGCCTCTGTAGAGAAAATGCTGGGCGCGGGCACCGGGTTTTCCACTGCATCATCCAATGTGACACGTTTGATTGTGCAGTTGCGCAAGGAATGTGAGGCATCGCAGTCCAACCCCCAGTTGCCCCCGAAATCCAGACCAGTGGCCCTTGGCGCACCGCCCCCTAAACTGACCAGCAAGGTGACGCCGGCCGGTGGCGACGAGGATTGGGAAACGTTTTAGCCGTCAATCACTGTACACAGCTCACGCGTGCGGTAGGTAAAACTCTTTATGCAACTCTCCGAAACCCAACTCACAGCACGGACTGCCGTGTGATACCCCTGCGGCCCAGGTAGCGTTTGAGCTTGAGAAGCGCCTCGTTTTGCACCTGGCGCACACGCTCGCGGGTCAAGCCCAGCCGCAGGCTGAGGGTGTCCAGTGTTTCAGGGTCATGGTCGTGCAAACCAAAACGGCCTTCCAGCACTTCACGCTCTCGCGGTGTCAGTGTGGCAATCCAGTCCTCCAGCAACTTGTCTACCTCGTGGGACAGCGTCACATCCTCGGGCGCAAGCGTCAGGTCATCGACCAAACCATCCCCCATGGTCTGGTCTCCATCGGAGCGGTCCAGCGTTGCATCCAGTGAGCGTGGTGCCTCGGCCATAGACAATAGATCTGCCACATGCGCCGCCTCCAGTCCTAGCAAGGCTGCGATGTCTTCCACGCGGATGCCATCAGGGCGCTGTGCCAGCAAATTGGCGTCATTTTCGAGCAGGCGCCGGGCACGCAAGACGTGTTGCAACTCACGCACTACATTCACAGGCAACCGCACGGCACGGCCCTGGTACATCAAGGCCCGATCTACCGACTGGCGAATCCACCAGGTCGCATAGGTGGAGAACCGAAAACCCCGCTCGGGCTCGAATTTGTCAATGGCATGCATGAGGCCCAGGTTGCCCTCTTCCACCAGATCCGCCATGGGCACACCACGCCCCATGTAGCCTTTGGCGATGCTCACCACCAGGCGCAGGTTGTGCTCAATCATGCTCTGGCGCGCCGCAAAATCGCCCGATCGGGCGCGGGTTGCAGTTTCGAATTCTTGTTCCGGGGTGAACAGTTCGGTGCGGCGCACACCGCGCAGGTACAGCGACAGCGCGTCCACTGACTCGTCTGCCAGTACCTCATCCGAATCGTCACGCTGGGAGAGCAACTCCAGAGCGTGTGACGCTACCAAATAAATAGCAACCGAGTCAGATTCGACGAGGGCCGAAGGCGTATTTTCATCAAATGAATGCCCCGCAAGCCCCGGCGTTGAAGGCTTGCTGTCAAAACCGTTGGCGCGGGGCTTTCTCATTCGGCAAACGCTAACGGGCCGGCAGGTACTTGGCCGGATCAACCGGCTTGCCCTGGCGGCGCACCTCGAAGTGCAGTTTGACGCGGTCGGCATCGCTGTTGCCCATTTCCGCAATCTTCTGGCCTTTCTTGACCGACTGGTCTTCCTTGACCAGAAGGGACTGGTTGTGGGCGTAAGCGGTCAGGAACACATTGTTGTGTTTGAGGATGATCAGGTTGCCATAGCCCCGCAGACCCGCGCCGGCATAGACCACCTTGCCATCGGCAGAAGCCACTACCGGCTCACCGGCCTTGCCACCAATATCGAGCCCCTTGTTCTTGGCTTCGTCAAATCCGGCCAGAACTGCACCGTTGGTGGGCCAAATCCAGCCGATGTCGTCCTCGCCAGTGGCAACCACGCTAACCGGTGCTGAGGCAGGCGCAGCCACAGGTGCCGCGCTGGAAGCCGCAGCAGTCGGTGCTGATGCGGGCTTGGCAGATCCCACGGCGATAGGGGTTGCAGTGGCCGCTCCGGAAGTCACCGGCCTGGCAACCGCTACGCCATCCAAAACCGGTGGGAGAACTCGCAACACTTGGCCAACCTCGATGCGGTTGGGATTCTCCAAACTGTTCCAGCGGGCAATGTCCTTGTGGCTTTGCCCGGTCTCCAGGCCAATGCCGATCAGCGTGTCCTTGGGCTTGACGGTGTAATAGCCCGCCTTGCCAGCATTCTCAAAGCCGGGTGGCTGCACAATGGGTGCAGCAGGGGCTTGCACCTCAACCCGGGGTGGCACCGAGGCGCGGTCTTCGACCGGCGCGCGGTTCATGGGTTTGGAGCCACAGGCCGACAACAGCACCACGGCAACGCCCGCCAACCACCAACCCGAACGCAAACGACCAGTCATAAACACTTCCTTCAAGCAACACCTGATTTTAGGGGGACAAAGTGCACCGCTTCCAATACGGTCTGTCGCACGCCGTTCGGGGTTTTGTCCAGCACCAGCAGAGCCTGCGCCCCACCAGCCGCCACTACCGGCGCCACCAGGCGTCCTCCGATCGCCAACTGGTCAACCCAGGCCTGGGGCACGGCTTCTCCTCCCGCTGCCGCGATGATGGCCGCATAGGGTGCGCCCTTGGCATAACCCTCCATGCCGTCTCCAAACAGCAAGTGCAGATTGGCCAGCCGCAAGTGGCGAAGGTTGTCGCGTGCCTTGTCGTGCAGGCCGCGAAGCCGCTCAATGCTGTAGACCTCGGTCGCAAGAAGGCTGAGAACAGCGGCCTGGTAGCCACAGCCAGTGCCGATCTCCAGCACGCGGCCCAATCTGCCACTTTGGCCGTTGCGCATCAGCTCCAGCATGCGCGATACAACGCCCGGTTTGGAAATGGTTTGACCCAGTCCAATGGGCAAACTCGTGTCTTCATAGGCCTGGTTGATCAGGGCACTGTCCACAAAGCGGTGCCGCTCGATGGCACCCATGGCACCCAGCACCTGCGGGTCAGAAATACCCTGGGCTGCCAGTTTTTGCACCATGCGCGTCCGCACCGCGCTGGACTCCATGCCATGGCCTTGGGGCGCTGCAACGGCTGCAGCCGATGTGGCGCGGGCTGTTGGGGCACTGGGCGGCATGTGCGCTACCGGCTTGGTCGGCACAACAACCACCTTGCCCACGGTATTGGGCCGGTTTTTCGCCAGCGTGTCGTCCAGTCTGGCGGGAAAGGACGGCCGCTGCTTCATGGCGTATCGGCCGCAATCTTGCCAACCAGGCGCGAGGCGGTTTGCGCCCAGTAGCTCAGGTGAGCGTGGTCTGTCAAATCCACTTTCAATGGCGTCATGGCCACATGGCCCTGGGCCGTGGCGTGGAAATCGGTGCCATCGGCATCGTCCTTGGCTGGACCGGCTGCACCAATCCAGTACATGGTCTCGCCGCGCGGGCTTTGCTGCTGGATCACTTTTTCTGCTGCGTGGCGACGGCCCAGGCGGCACAGCTTCATGCTGCCGATCTCATCGTAGGGCTTGTTGGGAATATTCACATTCAGCAGAAACGGTGTGTGGCCAATGATTTGCTGCTGTTGCATGGACTGCACCAATTCACGCACCTTGCGCGCTGCACTGTCCAGATGGTGCCAGTCGCGTTCGACCTGCGAGAAGGCAATGGCCGGGATGCCGAACAAAAAGCCTTCCATGGCCGCGCCCACGGTTCCAGAGTAAATGGTGTCGTCGCCCATATTGGCGCCATTGTTGATGCCCGAGACCACCAGGTCAGGCCGGTAGTCCAGCAAACCGCTCAGCGCAATGTGCACACAATCGGCCGGGGTGCCATTGACATAGCGAAATCCGTTGCTGGCACGGTTGACGTAGAGGGGCGAATGCAGGGTCAGCGCGTTGGACTTTGCGCTGTTGTTCTGCTCGGGCGCAATCACCTCGACCTCAGCCACATTCTTTAGTGCGTCATAGAGCGCCACAATGCCCGGGGCCAGGTAACCGTCATCGTTGGAAATAAGAATTTTCATAATCTGCGTGGGGTTGGAGAGGCATTGTAGGTGGCTGGCCTCAAGCTTGCGCCGCCCCATGCGGGTCACACCTGAGACACACCAGACACTTGTCAGGCAAACGCCAGGCCCTATGATCCAGCGATATTTTTTGGAGACAAAAGCATGCACGCCTGGTTATGTGAGAACCCCACCGGAATTGATGCCCTCAACTGGAAAGAGCTGCCTACTCCCACACCGAAGGCAGGTGAAGTGCTGATTGAAATCAAGGCCGCCAGCCTGAACTTCCCCGACATCCTGATCGTGCAGAACAAGTACCAGATGAAGCCCGCCCTGCCCTTTGTACCGGGATCGGAATACGCTGGCATCGTGCAAGCGGTGGGTGAAGGAGTTACCCACCTCAAAGTCGGCCAGGCCGTGGCCTGCCTCAGTGGCACAGGCGGCTTTGGCACACACACGCTGGCGCCAGCCGCGCTGTGCATGCCGCTGCCTGCGGGTTTTCCCATGGTGGATGCAGCGGCCTTCATCATGATCTACGCCACGTCACACCATGCACTGGTAGACCGCGCACAGCTCAAAGCCGGTGAAGCGGTGCTGGTGCTGGGCGCTGCCGGTGGTGTGGGGACTTCTGCCATCCAGATCGCCAAGGCCATGGGCGCAAAGGTGATTGCTGCGGCCTCCACACAAGAGAAATGCGATCTGTGCAAAAAGATCGGGGCCGATGCCACCATCAACTACA
>DAOQRI010000051.1:0-10792 GCA_035355475.1 Rhodoferax sp.
TTTGACGGCAATGCGACAAGCGCTTTGTGCCACAGCCAGGCCGCGGCGACAGCGCCTGCAGCAAAGCCCAACAAGGCCGCCCCATATTGCCGCAGGGCCACACCGACCATGGAGTCCATGTCGTTGGCCAGAATATTGACTTCGGAACCCACGTGGCGGTGCACATTTCCGAAGTAGATGGCGTCTCCCACCATCATGAACACGAACAGCACCAGGGTCAGGTAGATGATCCACTGCCAGCCGCGTTGCCAGTAGCGGTGGTGGCTCCATCCAAAGGGCAGCAGCACCAGGATCAGCGGCAGGCCGATCATGACAATGGCCATGGACACATCAAAGCGCAGCCCCACCAGAAAGGCGCTCACCACCTGTGCGGCGCTCAGGCCCTGAAAGTCTGCCGGGTAGGCCAGGTACAAAGCCAGGCGAACCAGGGTGGCCGGTAGCATGAACAGTACCAGCATGCGCAGCGCGCGGCCATAGGGGTGCGCAACCCCGTCGAAATTGTGGGTACCGAGGGCGTTGGGTAAGTTGGGCATGGTAAAAACAGGTGGCACGCGAGTCTAACGAACCTTGTGAACTCTTTCCAAACGCACAGCCTTTACGGCCAGAAACATGTCCGCCAAACTCAGCGATCTATTTGCCCATAACCGCGCCTGGGCTGCCCATATGGAGGCCGAGCGCCCGGGCTTCTTTACCAACCTCAAGGCACAGCAAAAGCCGCGCTACATGTGGATCGGCTGCTCCGACAGCCGGGTACCCGCCAACCAGATCACCGGGCTGGAGCCCGGCGAGGTGTTTGTGCACCGCAACGTGGCCAATGTGGTGGTGCATTCGGACCTCAATGCCCTTTCCACCATCCAGTTTGCGGTAGAGCGGCTCAAGGTAGCGCATGTCATGGTCGTCGGTCACTACGGTTGTTCGGGCGTGCAGGCGGCACTGGAAGGCGCGCGCATCGGCCTGGCCGACAACTGGCTGCGCCATATTCAGGACGTGCGCGACCGCCACCGCGACGTGCTGGAACTGCTGCCCGAGCATGGCCGTGCGGACGCCCTGTGCGAACTCAATGTGATCGAACAGGTGGTGAACGTGGCACAAACCACGGTGATGCAGGATGCCTGGGCGCGCGGGCAGGACGTCACCCTGCACGGCTGGGTCTACGGTGTGCACGACGGCCTGCTGCAAGACCTGCACATGACCGTCACCGGCACAGATGATCTGGATGCGCTCTACCGCCAGGCGCTGTCGGGCGTGCGGCTGATGCCCAGGCACGAAAATTCAGTATAAAAACAGGCTCCAGCCCTCGTGGAATATGCGTAATCAGCTATCAGAGTAATAGCAACTGTGTTCCCTCCCCGCCTCGACTCTTCGGTTGCCTACGACATCGCCAAGGCGATGATGGACGGCTTCAACCGGCACTACCGGCTGTTTCGCACCGAGTCGGCCCGTGCCAAGCACCGGTTTGAAACGGCCGACTGGCACGGCCAGCAGCGGGCCCAGCGTGAGCGCATCGAGTTTTACGATCTGCGGGTCAAGGAGTGCTCGCGCCGGCTGGAGCGCGAGTTCAAGGCGGGCGAACAGGGCATGGACATTTGGCAGCAGATCAAGCTGCACTACATCGGCCTGCTGGTCAACCACCACCAGCCCGAGCTGGCGGAAACGTTTTTCAACTCAGTGACCAGCAAGATCCTGCACAGCAGCTACTTCCAGAACGATTTTATTTTTGTTCGGCCGGCAGTGAGCACCGAATACATCGAAAACGATGAGTCCGAAAAGCGCCCCACCTACCGCTCTTACTACCCAACCCGCGAGACCCTGCGCGAGGTGCTGGTGCATATGGTGCAGGACTTTGACCTGCAGCGCCCGTTTGACCACCTGGAGCACGACTGCGGCCTGGTGCAGCAGAGCATGGTGGCACGTCTGGGCGTAGCGACGCTGCGGGCCAACTTCCAGATTCAGGTGCTCTCCGGGCTGTTTTTTCGCAACAAGGGCTGCTACATCGTCGGCAAGGTGATCAACGGGTTCAATGCCATCCCGTTTGCACTGCCCATCCTGCACACCAAGGCACCCGCCGGGGCGGCCGCGCGGTCACACCTGGTGATTGACACCGCACTGTTTGGCGAGGACGACCTGTTGCTGCTGTTCAGTTTTGCGCGGGCCTATTTCATGGTGGACATGGATATTCCGTCGGCCTATGTGCAGTTTTTGCGCAGCATGATGCCGCGCAAGCCGCGCAATGAAATCTACAACGCTCTGGGGCTGGCCAAGCAGGGCAAGACGCTTTTCTACCGCGATTTCCTGTTTCACCTGCGCCATTCCACCGACCGGTTCCGCATTGCGCCCGGCATCAAGGGCATGGTGATGCTGGTGTTTGATCTGCCGTCGTTTCCCTACGTGTTCAAGGTCATCAAGGACTTTTACCCGCCCCAAAAAGACACGTCCCGCGAGCAGATCAAGGGCAAGTACCTGCTGGTCAAGCAGCACGACCGGGTGGGCCGCATGGCCGACACGCTGGAGTACAGCGAAGTGGGCTTTCCGCGCGAGCGCTTCAGTGATGAATTGATGGCTGAGCTGGAAAAATTTGCGCCCAGTCAGATCGAAATCAGTGACCGCAATGGCGATGGCAAGGAGGAGCTCATCATCCGCCACGTCTACATCGAGCGGCGCATGATCCCGCTCAACATCTATTTGCAGGAAGCCTTTGATGCCGGAGGCGCCAACCCCGACGACACCAGCCCCACGGCCGTGCGTGCGCGCGAACAAATTCAGCGCGGCGTGGTGGAATACGGTAACGCCATCAAAGACCTGGTGTCGGCCAATATTTTCCCCGGCGACATGCTGTGGAAGAACTTTGGCATCACCCGCCACGGCAAGGTGGTGTTCTACGACTACGACGAGATCGAATACATCACCGACTGCAACTTCCGCAAGGTGCCCGCACCCCGCAATGAAGAGGATGAGATGTCCGGCGAAGTCTGGTACAGCGTGGGCCCCAAGGATGTGTTTCCCGAAACCTTTGGCCCCTTTTTGCTGGGCAACCCGGTGGTGCGCAGCATCTTCATGCAGCACCACGCTGACTTGCTGGAGGCGTCATTCTGGCAAGCCCACAAGGACCGCATCCTGGCAGGGCATGTGCACGACGTGTTTCCGTATGACCGGGCCCGGCGGTTCAAGGGGCCAGTGGATTAATGGTCACTTTGAATCCCTGGTGCCTGTGTGGGGGTGTCGTGATCATTCAATGAAGTAATCTTCGCAGCCATGGCAATCCTGGCGGCAATGACTTTATTGGCCTGACTGAGTTGTTCACTCAATAGCGTAATCTTTACGTACTGGTTCCAATGCATTCTGGAAGCAATGAGTGACATGGCCGTTGCGGCGATCGAATTGATCAACAAACTTGCGGTCATGGCCTGCGAGAAATCAATCCAGTAAATGGACGCCCAGAAAGCCAGGAACGTCCCAACAAAGAGCGCGATTGAAATCACAGGGCTCATCAGGGAGATCACGCCCATCGAAATGCAGACAATGATGAAGGGCGATATTCCGCCGGACCCAGCAGGGTGCAGACCCAGAAGCGAGGCGGCAACGCCAAATGCCAGGTAGGTGAAGCAAAGCAGCATATGCAGTGCGATGCCGGCCGCAGTGGCGCGCCCTTTTGGTCGAACGATCCAACGTATGAAGCAGGCCAGTGTCAAAACAATGATCCCAGTGACGCTATGCAAGGTACGCAGTGCGTTTGCCCACTCAACCGTTTCGGGCGGAGACGTGGCGGTAGGAACGCTGTTGAACCACCAGGCCAGTACAAAGTGCATGGGAATCGTAAATACGGTTAACCAGAGAAATCGGCGCAGCGTTTCCACGGATGCCAACTCCTGCACCTTGCTGGTTTGGTTGACTTTCTGCTGGGCAACTGCCGGCGGTCGTTTCATCTGTGCAGAGTAAGTCAAGTCACTTTCATCCCAGGTAGGTGGTTTGCAACTCTGCGCCAAAAGCACCCCATGAACGGGGCAGTTACGACGGGCTGAGCGCCGATGTTCAAAGATTTGATGGCCAATGTCAATGTCGCCATGTTTGTAGTTGGTGTTTCGAAAAGCCTGACCCTTCGAGTGACCCGTGGCCACGCCCCCGCGTTGGCTCGGTTCGCCGTCCACCCGAGAGTGGAAGCCCAGCGGCAAGTTGCTTGATGTGGCGTAAGGTTTGTCGGCAAATGGGCGTGTGTTGCTATGGACGCTGAGTGTGGGCAAGAGCAGACTCTGGCACAATTGACGTTTACGTAAACGTCAAGTCAACAGGAGCAAACAGCATGTCGGATTCCATCGTGATCGGCGGTGCAGCCCGCACCCCCATGGGCGCCTTCCAGGGTGATTTTTCCAGCCTCGCAGCGCATGACCTGGGAGGCGCGGCCATCAAGGCGGCAGTGCAGCGCGCCGGGATCGATCCCGAGTTGGTGACTGAAGTTTTGTTTGGCAATTGCCTGATGGCGGGCCAGGGCCAGGCGCCTGCGCGCCAGGCCGGATTCAAGGGCGGGCTACCCAAGAGCGCCGGTGCAGTCACGCTGTCCAAGATGTGTGGCTCAGCCATGCGTGCGGCCATGTTTGCCAATGACATGCTGCTGGCCGGTAGCCACGAGGTGCTGGTGGCAGGGGGTATGGAGAGCATGACCAATGCACCCTATCTGCTACTCAAGGGCCGAGGTGGCTACCGCATTGGGCACGATCGCATGTATGACCACATGATGCTCGACGGCCTGGAAGACGCGTACGAGGCTGGCCGATCCATGGGCACCTTTGGCGAAGACTGCGCGGCCAAATACAGCTTCACCCGCGCCGAGCAGGATGCCTTCGCTACCGCCAGCGTGCAGCGTGCCAAAGCCGCTACCGAATCCGGCGCCTTTGCCGCTGAGATCACTCCGGTCACCGTCAAGGGTCGTGGTGGTGACGTCGTGGTGTCCATCGACGAGGGCCCGGGCAAGGTCAAGCTCGACAACATTCCCACACTGAAGCCTGCGTTCAAGAAAGACGGCACCATCACCGCCGCCTCCAGCTCCAGCATCAACGACGGCGCCGCCGCACTGGTGATGATGAAGGCAAGCACCGCTGCCAAGCTCGGCTGCAAGCCGCTGGCCCGCATCGTGGCACATGCGACGCATGCGCAGGAGCCCGAGTGGTTTGCCACCGCCCCGGTGGGCGCCACACAAAAGGCCCTGGCTAAGGCGGGTTGGGCCGTTGGCGACGTGGACCTGTGGGAAGTGAACGAAGCCTTTGCCGTCGTGCCCATGGCGCTGATGAAGGAGCTGAACGTGCCGCACGACAAGGTCAATGTGAATGGCGGCGCCTGCGCGCTGGGCCACCCGATTGGCGCGTCCGGTGCGCGCATCATGGTCACGCTGATGTATGCGCTGCAGGCGCGCGGCCTGAAGAAGGGTCTGGCCACGTTGTGCATTGGCGGCGGCGAAGCGACTGCCGTGGCTTTAGAAATGCTATAACTCTGATAGCTATTTACTTATATTCCATGAGGGCTGGAGGCCAATTTGATACTTAGTCAAGACCAGGAAATGGTGCGCGATGCGGTTCGCGCGTTCGCGCAAGCCGAGTTGTGGCCCCATGCCGCCAAGTGGGACAAGGAACACCACTTTTCCAAAGAGGCGCACCAGGGCCTGGCTGCGCTGGGTGCCTATGGCATCTGCGTGCCCGAAGAGTTGGGTGGCGCGGGGCTGGACTACCTGACGCTGGCGCTGGTGCTGGAAGAAATTGCCGCCGGTGACGGCGGTACCAGCACGGTCATCAGCGTGACCAACTGCCCGGTGAACGCCATTCTGATGAAGTTTGGCAACCCGGCGCAAAAACGGCAATGGCTGGAGCCGCTGGCGCAGGGCAAGCTGCTGGGTGCGTTCTGCCTGACCGAACCGCATGTGGGCAGCGACGCCTCGTCGCTGCGCACGACCGCCGTCAGAGAAGGCGATGAGTACGTCCTCAATGGTGTCAAGCAGTTCATCACCAGCGGCAAGAACGGCGACGTGGCCATCGTGATTGCCGTCACCGACAAGGGTGCCGGCAAAAAAGGCATGAGCGCTTTCCTGGTGCCGACCAACGCGCCGGGGTATGTGGTGGCACGTCTGGAAGACAAGCTGGGGCAGCATTCCAGCGACACCGCGCAGATCAATTTCGACAACTGCCGCATTCCGGCCGAGAACCTGATTGGCAAAGAGGGTGAAGGCTACGGCATCGCCCTGGGCGGCCTGGAAGGCGGGCGCATCGGCATTGCGGCGCAGAGCGTGGGCATGGCGCGCAGCGCGCTGGAGGTGGCCATTGCCTATTCCAAAGACCGCCAGAGCTTTGGCCAGCCGATCTTCAACCACCAGGCCGTGGGTTTTCGTCTGGCTGAATGCGCGACGCAGATCGAGGCAGCGCGTCAGCTCATCTGGCACGCCGCATCCTTGCGCGATGCGGGACGCCCATGCCTGAAAGAAGCTGCCATGGCCAAGCTGTTCGCCAGTGAAATGGCCGAGAAGGTGTGCAGCGCCGCCATCCAGACGCTGGGTGGCTATGGCTATGTGAGCGATTTTCCGGTGGAGCGCATCTACCGCGATGTGCGGGTGTGCCAGATTTACGAAGGCACCAGCGACGTGCAAAAAATCATCATCCAGCGCGCGCTGGCCGCATGAGCAAAGGGCGCTTCGGCGCCCTTTTTGCTATTGCAGGTCGAACGCGATTTCCACCTGGGTCGCCCGCGCCATGCGGATGGGCTCAAACCGCCAGCGGGTGACGGCCTCCAGTGCGGGCTTGCTGAGCTTGCGGTTGGTGGCGCTCAGTACCGATGCTGCAGATACTGTCCCATCGGGTTGTACCGTGAACGCCAACAGCACTTTGCCCTGGGTGATCGTGTTGCGCAAATCGCGCGGGAATTCGGGTTGGGGTTGTTCTATGGCCTTCAGCGCAGTTTCCACCTCGGGCACGGGCGCTACTGGCGCGGGCGCAAGCGCGGTGTCCACTCGGGTTGTTACGCCAGCGCCAGTAGGTGATTGCTCCAGTAAGGCCTCGGCCTGCGCACTGGTTATTGGCATGTCGACCTCGGCCAGATTGGGAGGCGGGGTTTGTGGTGAAACCGGCTCTGCTGAAGGATTGTCAAGTTTGCCTGCCAACAAATTAGGCGACTCGTTCTTGGGGCGCACACGAGTGGGGTCGACCTTTCGCGGGGCGTCAGCGTGCAGTTTGATCCAGCGGTAGACGTTGTCCGCCTGGCGTTGTGATCGTTCCATCGCGCTGGATTGTGCGGCCTTGGCGGCAGGGTCGGGCGATTGTGCGCAAACCGGCGTGTAAGCCGTCGCCCACACGATCGCACCCAGCCATGCCAAGGGTGCGGCACGGCGTGAATGGACCTCGGGGGGAGTTTGATTGGTGACCAATTCGTGTCCTGATCTGAAAAAATGACAAGATCGCCAGCGGATGCCCCGCTACGCGCGGTAGTATCACGGCAATTCCCAAAGCCAACCATGGGGCTTACCCCCGGCCAACCTGATAGAAGAAAGCACCAATCATGCCTATTACCAAATCCTCGCGCGACCTCGTTGATGAGGCCATGGAAGAGATCAGAACCTACACCGTGGCTGAAGTGCTGCCCCGTCTGAGCGACCCCCAGACCCTGTTGGTCGATATTCGTGACATCCGCGAGCTGGCGCACGGAGCAGTAGTGGGCGCATTTCATGCACCGCGCGGCATGCTGGAGTTCTGGGTGGACCCTGCCTCGCCCTACTACAAGCCGGTTTTTGGTGATGAGTCAAAAGAGTACATCCTGTTTTGCGGTGCAGGTTGGCGCAGTGCGCTCACGGTCAAAGCCTTGCAGGACATGGGGATGACCAACGTGGCGCACATTGGTGGCGGATACGCGGAGTGGATCAAGCAGGGCGGGCCGACCGAGACCCTGGAAGCACAAAAAGCCCGCCGTCCGGCTAAGGCGTAAGCCGACGCGATACTGCGCGCAGGCAGAACGCCTGAATCGCGTCCACCAGTTCCGAAGTTGGTGTAGGCGGCGTGTCCGATGCGGGCCATGACAGCGGCCCAACCAATGACTCGGCAATCACGCCCACCAGCGCGGCAGCCGACACGCTGGCCGGTTGCGGCTCGAACGCGCCGCTGGCAATGCCCTCCAAGACCAGTTGTTCGAATACCTGTGCGTAGGCCTGGCGGTAACGCAGGCGCTGGGCATCCACCAGCGCATCCACAGGCTCAGCAATCAGGGCGAAAGCCAGGCGCGGATTGCGCAGTGCGCGCTCGGCAAAGGCCCCGACCGCATGCCGTAAGCGCGCGTCCGGCGCTTCAGGTCCCAAAGTGGCTTCGCGCACAACCGCCACTTCTTTTTCGGTGGCCATGCGAAAGACTTCCACGCACAAATGCGCCTTGGATTCAAAGTGCTTGTACACCGCTCCGGTGGCCATGCCAGCCTGGCTGGCCACAGCCGCAATAGTCAATGCTCCAAAGCCGCCCGTGCTGACCAGCTCCAGCGACGCGGCCAGCAGGCGCTGGCGTAGTTCAGCTTTGCGGGCCAGGGTTTTTTCGGTAGGGCGGTACGCCATGGTTGCGCGGTGATTCGATCAGTTTGCAAAAAAACAAATGTAGCGCAGACGGGGCGCCTCGCGTCGTACGTTGACAGCTGGCGCGCACATGTGGTTTACTTGCGCTAAAACGTGAATTCAAATTCACTTGTTGAGCTTATACCCAAAACCATGGCCCATTGCAACGCCTACCGGAGCCCTTGATGCTACAAACCACGCCCGCCAATGCACTGACTGCCTCCGTAGGCCACTTGGCGGAAACCCATATCGTTGAAAACCAGCCCCCGGCGTTGCGGGACACCAATCTGTACGCGCAAGACGCCGCCTTGCGGGAAGCCGTTGTGCGCGAAGGCGCTGCATGGGCGCAGTCAGATTTGCAGTCGTTTGGGCAGTTGGCGGGCTCGGCAGACATGATCGAACTGGGCTTTCAGGCCAACGAAAACAAGCCCGTGCTGTACACCCACGACAACTACGGCCACCGCCGGGACGAGGTACGTTTTCACCCTGCCTACCACCAGTTGATGAAGACATCTCTGGAACACGGATTGCATGCCTCGCACTGGCGAGCGCCCCAGACCGGTGCCCATGTGGCGCGCGCAGCCAAGTTTTACATGATGGCCCAGGTGGAGGCCGCGCATGGTTGCCCGGTCACCATGACGTCTGCTGTCGTGCCCGCGTTGCAACTGCAGCCGGATCTGGCTGCGCAGTTGTTGCCCAAGATCACCGCACTGGCGTATGACCACCGCAACATTCCCCTGGAGCAAAAGGCGGCGATCACCGTGGGCATGGCCATGACGGAAAAGCAGGGCGGCTCAGATGTGCGGGCCAACACGGTGCGAGCGCATGCACTGGGCACGGACGGACCGGGGCAGGCTTACGAACTGGTGGGTCACAAGTACTTTGTGTCAGCGCCCATGTGTGATGCTTTTCTGGTGCTGGCACAGACGCAGAGTGGCCTGTCCTGCTTTTGGCTACCGCGCTGGCGACCCGATGGCAGCAAGAACCCCATGCAAATCCAGCGCCTGAAAAACAAGATGGGCAATGTGGCCAATGCGTCCTGCGAAACCGAGTTGCGGGGAGCGTGGGCGCAAATGGTGGGGCCAGAAGGGCGTGGCGTCGCCACCATTTTGAAAATGGTCACCATGACCCGCTTTGATTGCATGATTGGTTCCAGCAGTGGCATGCGCCAGGCGGTCGCACAAGCGCTTCACCACTGCAATTACCGATCCGCATTTGGCAAGCGTTTGGTGGACCAGCCGCTGATGCAAAACGTGCTTGCCGACCTAGTGATTGAGCACGAGGCAGCGCTGGCACTGACCATGCGTATTGGGCGTGCGCTGGATACGGGCGACGGCAACGAGCATGAAAAAATGCTGGTACGCGTGGGCACGGCGGTCGGCAAGTACTGGATATGCAAGCGCACGCCTGCCCATGCGGTTGAAGCCATGGAGTGCATTGGCGGCAGTGGTGTGATGGAAGACTGCATCATGCCCAGACTGTTCCGTGAATCACCAGTCAACTCCATCTGGGAAGGAAGTGGCAATGTGCAGTGCCTGGACATGTTGCGCGCCATGCACCGCAACCCCGGTTCGGTGGATGCCTACATGGACGAAGTGAAAGCTGCTGCCGGTGTTGACCGGCGGCTGGACGGATATGTTGCCGCCTTGGGCCACGAACTCCAGGACGGTAAAGACATCGAGTACCGCGCCCGCCGTGTGGTGGAAAAGATGGCGCTGGCACTGCAGGGCTCGCTGTTGGTGCGGTATGGCAATCCGGCTGTGGCCGATGCTTTCTGTGCTGCGCGCTTGCAAGGTGATTCCAGTGGTCTGACTTTTGGCAGCTTGCCACGCGGGGTGGACTGTGCGGCCATCATCCAGCGGGCCACGCCGCAGCTGTAGTTCAAGCGAAATAGTTCAAGCAAAAGGCATGATGCCCGAGGTCTTGCAGAAGTACATGGCCTGATCGGCGACGTCGAGTATGTCCTTGAGGTTCTCGCCGTCCTTGGGATACCACGCAATGCCAATGCTGGCGCCCACGCTGACTACGTCGCCCGAGTCCAGAGTGACTTCTTCTGTCAGCAAGTCGACCAGTTTTTGACCGAGCGTGGCAATCTGGTCGCGTTCGCTGACCGATTCGATGATCAGCGCAAACTCATCCCCACCCAGCCGCGCGACCGTGTCAGACGCGCGAACGGCGGACACCAGGCGCTGCGCCACGGTGATCAGAACGGTATCTCCCGCCGCGTGA
>DAOQRI010000052.1:0-10790 GCA_035355475.1 Rhodoferax sp.
GCGCGCCGAAGCCGCCAACCGGGCGAAGAGCGAATTTCTTGCCAACATGAGCCATGAAATTCGCACCCCGATGAATGCGATTCTGGGCATGCTCAAACTGCTGCAGAAAACAGACCTCGACCCGCGCCAGCGCAGTTACGCATCGAACACGGAAGGCGCTGCCCGCTCTTTGCTGGGATTGCTCAACGACATACTGGACTTTTCCAAAGTGGAAGCCGGAAAGATGACGTTGGACCCCAAGCCATTTGAACTCGACAAGATGCTGCATGACCTGAATGTCGTGCTTTCTGCCAATCTGGAAAAGAAAGACATTCACATTCGTTTTGACGTGCAGCCCGATGTACCACAAGGGTTGGTTGGCGACGACATGCGCCTGCGCCAGGTGCTGACCAACCTAGGCGGCAACGCGATCAAGTTCACCAGCCAGGGCGAAGTGGTTTTGACGGTCAGTGTTGCATCGCGTCAAGCCAATTCAGCAACCCTGGAATTTTCCATGCGGGACACCGGTATCGGTATTGCACAAGACAAGCAGGAGCACATCTTCAGCGGCTTTTCGCAAGCCGAATCCAACACCACACGGCGATTTGGAGGCACGGGACTGGGCCTTTCGATTTCCCGGCGACTGGTCAGCTTGATGGGTGGCGACCTCCAACTCGACAGTGTTCTGGGCAAAGGCAGTACGTTCCATTTCCAGATCCAATTCCCGCTGTCTAACGCCATCCAAATCCCAACGCAAGCACGATTGGCAACTCCTGCAGCAGGGAACAAAGGGACTCAGCGCCTCAAGGACATGCGCATACTGGTGGTGGAAGACAACAAGATCAACCAGTTGGTGGCGCAAGGCCTCCTTCGCGAGGAAGGTGCCAACGTCACGCTGGCAGACAATGGCCAATTAGGTGTATCAGCCGTATCGCAGGCAAACCCGCCGTTTGATGTGGTGCTGATGGACCTGCAGATGCCGGTGATGGACGGCTACACGGCGACACGTGCCATTCGCCAGGAGTTGGGGCTGGCGGATTTACCCATCGTGGCGATGACGGCCAATGTCATGGCATCAGACCGGGCGGCCTGTCTGGAAGCAGGCATGAACGACCATGTAGGCAAGCCGTTTGAATTGGACCATCTGGTCGCAGTGCTTCTGCAGCACACCGGGCACACGGATACGCTGCATGTTGACCAAGCCTCTAAGGCTAAGTCCGCTCAGCAGCCAGCTTCCTCCCATGCGAATGGGTCTGATGAACTGGATACTGAAGGCGCACTGCATCGCATGGGTGGTAATGCGGACGTTTTTTTCAGTATTCTTCAAGCGTTCCTGCGTGATTCGGTGCTGATCCCGGATCAGCTGGCAACCGAGCTGGGGAACGGTCAGCAAGATGCCGTGGTGCGCACCTTGCATACCCTCAAAGGACTCGCGGCCACGATAGGTGCAACGGGTCTTTCAAGGGTGGCTGCGCAGTTGGAAAGCCGGGCCAAGTCCGGGTTTGATTCGACTGAACAGGGCGAAGTCCTAAACGATTTGCGCACCCAGATCGAGGCCTGTGCGCGGGCTTTATCACCAGTATTGCAGCGACTCGCCCCGGCTCCTGTTGCACACATCGACCACCAAATGACGGATGAAACAATGCGGACCGATATGGTGGCTTTGCTGGACTTACTGCGACACTCCAACATGCATGCGCTGGATACTTTTGAACAGATTCGCCGAAACCAGGACGGGCGTCGCAGCACATTGCTCGATCCATTGGGCGAGGCCATTGGGCGCCTGGATTTTGCAACCGCTACGACGCTGTGCGAAGCCTATTTGATTGAACCCACGACGTGACCCTCAATCCGAACGCAGTGTGCTGACATAGTCCGCTGTGGTTGGTCGCAACTTCGGGTGCTTGCCAGACAGGGCCGTGCCCACGCTGACAAAACACAATGCGTATTCTCCTGCCTGCAAGTCAAAGAGCGAGCGCAAGCCCTCGGACTTGAGCGCCTTGCCACTGGTTAATGCCGACCCAAAACCCAAGACAGTAGCCATGAGCAGCATGTTCTGCACTGCACACCCGGCGGACACGATGCGTTCGTGCAAGTCGATGTCTGGGTCGCCACCATTGGAGTCCACAACAGCTAGCAGAAGCAACGGAGAGCGAAACGCCTTTTCCCGGGCCTGATCTACTTGCGCTGAAGTCGCCTCTGGGTCACGTTCCCGCAATGCTGCGCCAAAAACCTCAGCCAAGCTGGGTCGCGCCTGAGTTGGGACGATCACAAACCGCCAGGGCAGCAATTGCCCATGGTCCGGCGCTGAAGCCGCTGCATCTAATATGAGTTGAAGCTGTTCGTCGTCTGGCCCTGGAGCTGCCAGCCGCTTGGGCAATATCGTTTGACGTGATTGCATCAGCGTCTCTACAGCGCTCACCAAGTCACGGTCATCCATAGCACTACTCCTCAACCAGCTCGGCCATCGGCCCGCACACGGCCGTACCAACTGCCCATTCGCACACCCCAAAATGAGAGCGTAACGACCCAAATCATGGCAGTGGGCAACAGCAACCAGCTGGCCAGTGCACCTTGCGCCGAAGCCACAATGCGCAGCAGCGCCGTCAGCTGAAGCAACCAAAACAAGACCCACAAAGCGCGGTCTGCAACCACAGAATGCCCGCTGTGTCCGCATGAAACACGCGTGACCATTGCCATCATGAGCGAGGACAGGCAGCCGACCGTAACCGCATGCAAAGAACCCAGGCTCAACACGGGCACACCTTGCACCAGCCCCATCAATTGCGACAACCCTCCTAGCACCAGAGCGACTCCCAACCACATGAATCCGATGTGCAACATCACAACCAGGCGATTCTTGAGACTTTGCGTCAAACTCCACACCCGCGCAAGCCACAGCAATACGCTGCCAGCAGCCAGTTCACATGCACCACGGGCCAGCATCCATACCGGCGCCATGGGGCCCTGCAACGGGCCGTCAATTTCCACCCACATGGCAACGCTTTCCAGCGCCGCGGCGCCCAGCATCACACCCAATGCCCAAAACGGTCTCAAGACCGACATAAACGGCATGGCATTCGATGTAAAGAAAGGAATCATGCGATGGGCCACCGTGACCACAATGGCGATCACGAATCCCCATAGGCCAGTCATGACACTTGCCAGAGCCACGGCCGTTTCCCCCACCACCAGGTTGGCCAGAAGACCGGCCAGACTGATGCAGCCAACTAGGCAAGCAGCACCGATCGTGCGGGCATGCAGTTGATCGCGTTCGCGGCTGCGCCAGATAAGGCGCCAGTACAACCAGGTCATGCTGGTCAAACCACTCCATGCCAGGGCCAGACCAAACAGTGCCGACAACAGGTGCAGATGAATCCCGGCAAGCCACAACAGCCAGCCGCAGGCCTGCATCAATGCCGGAGCCAACAAAATCCGCGTCGACAATGGCTCCACACCCAGCCACTTCGGCCCTGCAGTGAACAGAAAACCAGTAAAGAAGAGCGGAACGAATCCATAGGTCATCACCGCTGCATGTGCCAGTGTGGGAGAAAAGGTGTACGGCAGTGCAACGGACACGCTCACTCGGTCCAACTGCACCAATGCCCACCAAGCACCCGAAGCGATGAGCACCACCATCGCAAGAAAAAAACCCAGCCGGTGTGGCGCCAGCAACAGGTTGCCCGCTCGCCAACGGAGATCCGGCGCCATCGGCGCCTCAGCCGATGGCTGTGCCGGTTTCACCCACAGCTTCCCACGTGCCCGCACTGGGTGCAATAGTCGCATCCATCTTTCCGTATCACTGCGTGGGCACCGCACTCGCCACATTTTTTCCCGGCCATGACCGGCTGCGGCGCCATGGCCAGCGCACTTTCCTGCTGGGGCAATAAACCCTCCGACTCAACAGGACTGTCGGTTGAGCGGCGGTTGTAATCGCGCGTCAACGCACTGTTGCGCTGTGCCTGAATGTTCTGGATAGCAAACGCCACTGCTGCCACCTCGGAGTCATGCCACATGGGTACGTGCGTACCGTCTTCCTTTTGGTGGGTGCCCAGACGGACCGGTCCGCGGTCCCATGCGACTTTGCGCATGTCGCTGAGCGCACGCTCCAGAAAGCCCCCGCGCGCCGCCAAAGACAGCAGCCGCATGCTCGATGTAATCCACTGCTGTGATTCGCCACTTTGCCCGACAGGCATGAAAAATTCAATGGCGCGATCCACCGTACCAACACCATTGGCGGCGGGCACTGGCAAGAACGAAACCAGCAAATACAAGGTCTTGTGCCCTTCCTGGGTCCAATAGTCCACCTTTTCGGCAACTGCAGACAATGCCCCTTTCGGGCGACGCTCGATCACCGTGCGCATGGGGTCAACTACCGGCACCGGTGCGGGCTTGACGACCTCGGGCTTGGGCGCCTCGACATGCAATACCGAGCCCAGAATCGCGTTGGGTCGATAGGTAGCCAGGCCCTTGAGGCGGGCGCTCCAGGCCTGCTGGTATAGACCCTTGAAATCGTCGTATGGGTAATCGGCGGGGACATTCACCGTCTTGGAAATGGCGGTATCCACGAAAGGCTGCACCGCTTCCATCATGGCGATATGGTCGGTTGCAGACATCTCCAGAGCGGATACAAAGTAGTCTGGCAACTTGTTGACATCGCCCCCGAGCTCACGGAACAGCCGCCACGCATGGTCTTCCACTGAATATTCGGTGGTGCCGCCATCGGACTCACGCTTCTTGCGCTTGTACATCCAGGAAAAGGCAGGTTCTATTCCGTTGGACGCGTTGTCAGCAAACGCAAGGCTCACCGTACCGGTGGGTGCAATCGATAACAGGTGGCTGTTGCGGATGCCATGGGTACGAATGGACTGCTTGAGCGCAGCGGGCAGGCGGCTGGCAAAGGTGCCTTCGGCCAGGTAGCCGTCGGCATCGAACTTGGGGAATGCTCCTTTTTCCTGCGCCAGTGCAACCGAAGCGGTGTACGCGGCGTCGCGCATGCTGGTGGCAATACGCGCAGCCATTTCGCGCCCCTCTGCGGCGTCGTACCGCAAACACAGCATGGCAAGAACATTACCCATCCCTGTGAAACCGACGCCAATGCGGCGCTTGGCACTGGATTCGTCACGCTGCGCCTGCAGAGGCCAGAAGGTGACATCCAGCACATTGTCCAATGCGCGCACCTGAATAGCGACCGATTTTTCGAAGGCCTCGAAGTCGAATGCTGCAACACCGTCAAATCCGAACGGGTGTTTGACAAAGCGCGGCAAAATAATGGGGCCGAGGTCGCAACAACCATACGATGGCAGCGGCTGCTCACCACACGGGTTGGTGGCTGCAATGGTCTCGCAGTACCGCAAGTTGTTGTCTTTGTTGATGTGATCCAGAAACAAAATGCCTGGCTCGGCAAAATCGTATGTGGAGCGCATGACCGTATCCCACAGCGTGCGGGCCGGCAGGGTCTGGTAGACCCACTTGCCGTCAGCCCGCTGGAACGCGCCTTTTTCCATCAACGCGGCACCGGGCTTGGCCGGGTGCACCAATTCCCAGGGCTGGTCTTCCATCAACGCCTGCATAAAAGTGTCCGTCATGCCAACCGACACGTTGAAGTTGTTCCACCGTCCCGGTGTGCGCTTGGCGGTGATGAACTCTTGCACGTCCGGGTGATCCACCCGCAACACACCCATTTGCGCGCCCCGGCGTGCGCCTGCGCTCTCAACTGTGGAGCATGACTGGTCAAATACGTTGATGTAGCTGCACGGGCCGGACGCCATGGATGCCGTGCCCTTGACCGCCGCGCCGCGCGGACGAATGCGTGAAAAATCGTAGCCAACACCGCCACCGCGGCGCATGGTCTCGGCAGCTTCACGCAAGGCTTCATAGATACCGGGATAGCCCTCGTCATCGACACCCTGAATGCAATCTCCTACGGGTTGCACAAAGCAGTTGATCAAGGTGGCCTGGATGGACGTACCCGCCGCACTCATGATGCGTCCAGCACCAATGGCGCCGGCGTAAAGGTTTTCCAGGAAGACCCCTTCATATTTGAGCCGCTCGTCCTCTTTCTCCACCGAGGCCAACGCCCGTGCGACGCGGGCAAACAAATCTTCAATTCCGGTTTCGCCCGGTTTGAGGTATTTTTCAGCCAACACGTCGTAGCTGATGGGCTGAATGATGATCTGGCTTGCGGCCGGGGATATGGGGTCACGTTTCATGTATTTTTCTCCTCAGGGAAGGGGGCAGGGGCTTGCGCCTGGATGGACGCCCCACCGTGCTCCGACATATTGTTATAGGCTGGCGGATGCTAACGAAATGGGGTGGGATTTGTCTTGTTTTGCATCAAGGATGCAGGTTTAACCTGGGCGCCATCGTAGCCCCAGATTGACCCAATTTCGCCCCGAATTAGAAAGAAAGTGTCACGGGGAAATCTCACGAAATTTCATCTGTTGAAATCAAGTTGAGGCCCTCGAAGACATTGGGGCAGCAGCTACTTTTTTGGTAGCGGTACTTTTTCAAGCCCTATTCGTGCGTGGCAAAAAGGCGCCAAAAGCCGGGTTGGCTTCAGCGCTTGCGTACTCCCAACTGCAGACGCTCACGTCCGGCACCATCCGAACCCAGTTTGAAAACGCTCACGGCCTCGACCAAATCCAAAGCCTGATTTTTCAAACTGCTAGCTGCAGCGGCCATTTCTTCGACCAGTGCCGCGTTTTGCTGTGTCACTTCGTCCATCTGCTTGACTGCTTCGCCCACCTGGGCGACACCCAAGGCCTGCTCGTTGCTCGCCGCGCTGATTTCACCCATGATGTCGGTGACGCGCTTGATGCTACTAACCACTTCGGTCATGGTCGTGCCCGCCTGGTCCACCAGCGCCGTGCCGTGCTCCACCCGCTCCACGCTGGCATTGATCAGCATCTTGATTTCCTTAGCCGCGTCTGCGCTGCGCCCGGCCAGCGACCTCACTTCGCTGGCAACCACCGCAAAACCACGCCCCTGCTCCCCGGCGCGTGCGGCTTCCACCGCAGCATTCAAAGCCAGAATATTGGTCTGAAATGCAATGCCATCAATCACCTGGATGATGTCTGAAATCTTGTGGGACGATGCGTTGATGCCGCGCATCGTATCGACCACCTGCGCGACGACCTCACCCCCCTTGACCGCCACGCCAGACGCATTCAACGCCAGCTGATTGGCAGCCCGCGCACTGTCGGCATTCTGGCGAACAGTGCCACTTAGTTCTTCCATGCTGGCCGCCGTCTGCTCCAACGCACTCGCCTGGCTTTCGGTACGCGCAGACATGTCGTTGTTGCCCTGCGCGATTTCAGCGCTGGCAGTTGCAACCCCTTCAGAGCCGCTGCGAACGGTGGTGACCACACGGGAAAGGCTGCTTTGCATGCTGGCAAGTGCGTGCAGCAGCGAGCCCATTTCATCGTTACCCTTGGCCACAATTTGCTGACTCAGATCGCCATCGGCCACACCCTTTGCCAGTCTCAGGGCCAGACTGACCGATGAGGTCGTCGTGGTGATGATGACCATCATTACCCACGCGGCAAGGGCGGTCAACGCCGCAATCGCCGAGACGCCCAACAGCAATTCGCGCTGCGCTTTGGATACCGTGTCGTCCAACTGCTGACGCAGGGCTTCAAATGCAATATTGATCAGGGCAAATTGAACATCGATGGTTTTGGTTGTCGCCGCGAAATACTCGGCGGGTGGGTGGTTGAGCACTTCGGCCTGGATCACCTTTTCATCCACCATGCGGAGTCCTTCGTCGGTGGCACTGACGGCCTTGGTCATGGCCTCGCCTACCTTCGCCCCCAGTGCCGGATTGGCTGCAATGGCCAGGTCTATCGCCTTGCGGGCGGCCTGCATGCTGACCCGGATACCAATGCCCAATGCTTCGAGTCGTCCTTTGTCCTGTGGCGTTGCGCTGCCTTTGACCAGTAGCGCATTGCCACGCGCGCGCATTTGACCCAGGCCCTCGGTCACCCGGGGCATGTGTTGAAGAACAGCCGACTGCAAGTAATAACCTGCTGCGGTGGGGTCCAGCGCGATTCCCGTCGCATTGACAATGTCCTCCGACAGAGACAACTGATCAGCAATCAACGCGGTATGTCGGGCAAAACTCTCCGGGCCCGCAATGGATTTGGCGGCGACCGCAGCAGACAGGGCTTTCCAGTCATTCCCAATTTTGGCCACCAGGGCGTCCAACTTCGCGTTGCCCAGCGCGGCAACCGCCGCTTTTGCGGCGGCATAAACCTGACTGACTTCAGCCTCCTTGTTCTGACGGGCCGCAGCCTGAGCCTCATTGCCAGCGAGCGCTCCGCCCGACAATCCTCGGTGCTGTTGGGACAGTTGGGTCAGCTTCATGACCTCCTGAATCGGATGCAAACCGCTGACCTCGTGCTTGGCCGATGCAATATCCGCCAGATTGACACGAACAAAGATGGCGGTTGGCACGGCCAGCATCAATGCAGCGAGCACTGCAATCAAGAGAAACTTGTGCGCGAACCGCAAGTTGCGGATGAAACTGCCCATGGATAACTCCCTGTAGTGAACCGTTGCCTTAGTAAACAGACTGCATGGACGCCCCAAAACCCTCTATGCGTCTGAATGCAGTGTAGGAACCAGACTGTGAAACCAAATTAGCTTGGTTCAAGAATTTCAACGCCTGAACCGAATTCCCATCGTTTTGCCAATCTACGTGGTTTATCGCGAGCGTATTCGCCATGGACAGCAAAAAAGGCAGATCGACCACTTCGACTTACTTTTATCAGGGACATTGAACCTTTCTATTAGCACTCGATCACATAGAGTGCTAATATTGACTTTGACACACAAGGAGTTCTGGTATGTCCCACAACATTGGATCTGCTACCCCCGCGCTGGCGCTGGCCAACCCCTGGTCCATGGTCCCTTCACTGGGCAATCTGGATGCGTACATTTCGGCGGCCAATCGCCTACCCATGCTCACACTGGAAGAAGAGCAGAGGTTCGCACGCCAGTTCAAAACAGAGAACGATCTTGAAGCGGCCGGTAAGTTAGTGCTTTCTCACTTGCGTCTGGTGGTTTCGGTCTCGCGCCAATACCTGGGTTACGGTCTGCCCCACGGCGACCTGATTCAGGAAGGCAACGTGGGTTTGATGAAGGCCGTCAAGCGCTTTGACCCGGATCAGGGTGTGCGCCTGGTCAGCTATGCCCTGCACTGGATCAAGGCTGAAATCCACGAGTACATCCTGAAGAATTGGCGCATGGTCAAGGTCGCGACCACCAAGGCACAGCGCAAGCTGTTCTTCAACCTGCGCTCCATGAAACAACGCTTCAAGGGAGAGGACGCCGCCGCCGATGCTGGAACCCACCGCGACACGCTCAACCCCGAGCAAGTCCAAGCGATGGCGCGGGAACTCAACGTCAAGCCGGAAGAAGTGATCGAAATGGAAACCCGCTTGTCGGGTGGCGATGTGCTGCTGGACCCCAGTCCGTCGGACGATGGCGAAGACGCGTTTGGCCCGATTGCCTACCTGACGGACACCAGCCACGAACCGGTCGCCATGATTGAAGCGCACCAGCGCGATGTGTTGGCGTCTGAAGGCATCGCCACCGCACTTGAAGCGCTCGACGCACGCAGCCGCCGCATTGTGGAAGAGCGCTGGCTCAAAGTGAACGACGACAACTCAGGCGGCATGACGCTGCATGATTTGGCAGCCGAGTACGGTGTCAGCGCCGAGCGAATCCGTCAGATTGAGGTGGCGGCCATGAAGAAAATGAAAACCACGCTGGCCGCATACGCCTGAGTGGTTATCGCACCCCGATCACGCTATTACTCTTGTAGCGCGTTACACATATTCGACGAGGGCTAAAGCCCGATTTGACTATTATTTTTAGCACTCAGGGCGTCTGCTTGAGCAGGATGCGGATGTCCTCTGTCAAACTCTTGGCACCCATGCCATAGCGGGTAAACAGACGCAAGTGTCCCTTGGTGTCGTAGACATAGCTGCCCGCCGAGTGGTCCATGGTGTAGCTGGTCGGGGTTTTGCCTTCAACCCGCTTGTAGTAGATCTTGTAATCCTTGGTTAATTCCACCAGTTTCTCCGGCGTGGTGTACAGCGCCAGGAACGAGGGATCAAAGTTGACCATATAGGCTTTGAGCAACTCCGGCGTATCGCGTTGCGGATCGACGGTCACGAACAGCCCCTGCAAGCGATCGCCGTCTTTTCCCAGTGCCTTCTTCACTTCTGCCAGTTCGGACATCGATGTTGGGCAAACATCAGGACACTGGGTGTAGCCAAAGAACATGACCACCACTTTTCCAGCGAAATCCGGAAGGTGGCGTACCTGGCCGTTGTGATCGGTCAACTCAAAGTTCTGGGCGTAAGAAGCCCCTGTTACGTCCACCGAAGCAAAACTAGCCTGCTGCGGAGTACATGCGGTAAAAAGGGCTACAGCCCCCGTCAAAAATGCAAGGGCAGCTATTGTTTTTAGAGCAGAACGTATTTTCATCGTATGGAGTGTGTGCACGGTGTGCCTGCAACGCAGACCACCGCTTGCTGCAAGATATCACATCAGGTAATGGTCGAGCAGCAGGGCTGCAAACAGCGCGCTCAGATGAATCAGCGAAAACCGAAAGGTGCGTCGCGCCAATTCATCCGAATAGTCCCGCCACAGCTGCCAGGCGTGCAGGCTGAACCCCATTCCCAGCAAAACGGCAACGGCCAGGTACAGCCAGCTACTCATGCCATAGACAAACGGCAGAAGGCAGCCCGCAAACAGCACAAAGGTGTAGAGCAGAATTTGCAGGCGGGTAAATTCGCTGCCAT
>DAOQRI010000053.1:0-10777 GCA_035355475.1 Rhodoferax sp.
GCGCCAGATTGTTCTGCGCGTCCTGACCCGATTTGTAGATGGTGCGAATGGTCAGGAGGTTTCGGATGCGCAAGCCCACGTCCGCCGGGTCTATGGGGCGCGTCACATGGTCGTTGGCGCTTGCCAGCAATGCGGCGTTGCAGAGTTCGGGTGCGTCGGCGTCACTGACAGCCAGGAGTGGCAGTTCAGCGGCAGAAAACTTCTTGCGGATGAAGTAAATGGCTTTGAGCCCGTCCAGGTCCGGCATACGCAGGTCGATCACCAGCGTGGCATAGGCCCCTGCGGTGGTCAGCGTGGCCATCAGGTTGCGTGGATTGGTAACCACGGTGATGGCGGTGTAGCCAATGCTGTTGAGCAAGGCGACGACGTCAGTCGCGTCGACTTCGGAATCGTTGTAAACCAGGAGCCGCCGCTTGGCGTGCTCGGGCAGTGCTTTGTATTTGTTCAGGGCAACCATGTGGAATTGGCTTGGCGAAAGCCAGCCTCCGATGGTACTGTTCTATCGGTCCGCGCGACCCCGTATGAAGGCGCCGCCAGGCTGAACATCTGGTCCAAGTGTGACTTTTTGCGCATACCTAGCGCGCACGCGCGCGCTCGTACAGCGGCATCACCTTAGGCAGGTTGGCCTGGATGTCGGCAATGCGGGTCTTGCCCGAAGGGTGGGTGGAGAGCCACTGCGGTGGCGCCCCCTTGCTGGCAGCACCCATTTTCTGCCACAAGGTCACGCCCGCCCGTGGGTCAAAACCCGCGCGCGCCGCCAATTCCATGCCGACCAGGTCGGCTTCGGACTCGTCTTCCCGACCAAACTCCAGCGTCAGCAGATTGGCGCCGCCGCTGGCCAGGCCGTCGGTAATGCGCGGGTCAATGCCAAAGAAGCTGGCCGCCAGCGCGCCGCCAATGCGGGCTGCGCCGTGGGTGACCGCGCTCTTGCCCGTGCGCTCGCGCGCGTGTTCGCGCAGGGCGTGGGCAATTTCATGACCCATGACCATGGCCACTTCGTCGTCGGTCAACTGCAACTGCTGCAGGATGCCGGTGTAAAACGCGATCTTGCCCCCGGGCATGCAGTAGGCATTGATCTGGTTGCTGCCGATCAGATTGACCTCCCACTGCCAGCTGCGCGCTCGTGGATTCCAATCCAGCGCAAACGGAATGATCTTGTTGGCAATGGCGCGCAGGCGCACCACCTGGGGGTGGTCTTTGGGCGCCAGCGAGCGCTTGCTGTCGGCCTGCGAAAGTACCTGCAGGTACTGCTGCGCGGCCGAACGCTCCACCTGTTCTGCAGGAACCAGCTTGGCAAACGACGAGTTCTTGCCCACCTCCACACCTTCGCGGGCCACTGCGGGCAGGCTGGCAGCCGCCAGTGCAGTGGCCAGCAGGATGGCGGGCAGCCGTGGTCCGGCGCACGCGAAGGCGCGCACCGATTGGGCCAGATAGTGAACACGGGTCATAACGGTATTATTCCTTGATGACCACACCAACGCCCGAGACCCCCTCATTGGCTGACAAGCCCACCTGGCTTGACACCATGAAGGTGTACCTGGAGCCGGCCTCGTTGCGCATGCTATCCCTGGGTTTTTCGGCCGGGTTGCCGCTGGCGCTGGTGTTTGGCACCTTTTTCTTCTGGCTGCGCGAGGCCGGCATTGACCGCACCACGATTGGCTACCTGAGCTGGGTAGGCATGGCCTACTCCTTCAAGTGGACCTGGTCACCCCTGGTGGACCGCCTGCCCATTCCATTGCTCACCCGTGCGCTGGGTCGTCGGCGCAGTTGGCTGGTGGTGTCGCAGTTGACGATTGCCTGCGGCCTGGTGGGCATGGCCTTCAACGACCCCAAATTGGCCCTGATGCCAGCGGTCTGGTGCGCGATTGCAGTGGCATTCGGCTCGGCCACACAGGACATTGCGCTGGACGCTTTTCGCATCGAGTCGGGCGACAGCGAGCACCAGGCAGCCCTGTCAGCCACCTACCTGGCCGGCTACCGCCTGGCCATGATCTGGTCAGGCGCCGGAGCACTGGTATTGGCCGCCCGCGCCGAAGTTCCCGACGCAGCGCTGTACCAGCATGGCGCCTGGCAAACCGCCTACCTGGTCATGGCCGCCAGCATGCTGCCAGGGCTGCTGACCGTTCTGCTGTCCAAGGAACCAGCCCAGCGCGCCATACCGCCCAGCCGCAATGCGTTGGAGTGGTTCAAGGGCGCCGTGGTGGAGCCGTTTGCCGACTTTTTGACCCGCTACGGACGCCACGCCCTGCTGATCCTGGCGCTGATTGCGGTCTACCGCATCAGCGACGTGGTGCTGGGCATCATGGCCTATCCGTTCTTCGTCGATTTAGGCTTTACCAAGGAGGAAGTCGCCGCGGTCAGCAAGGTCTACGGCGTCATCATGACCCTGCTGGGCGCCTTTGTGGGCGGTGCCATGGCCCTGCGCCTGGGCGTGATGCGGGTGCTGATGCTGGGCGCACTGCTGAGTGCGGCCAGCAACCTGCTGTACGCGTGGCTGAGCAGCCGGGGTCACGATCTGGGTGCATTGGTGTTCGTTATCTCCGCCGACAATCTGGCAGGCGGCATCGCCACCTCGGCCTTTATCGCCTACATGTCGTCACTGACCAATGTGAATTACTCGGCGACCCAGTACGCCCTGTTCAGTTCCATGATGCTGCTGCTGCCGAAGTTTTTGGCGGGCTACTCGGGCCTCTATGTAGACAACTTCGGTTACACCAGCTTTTTCACCGCGACCGCCATGCTGGGTGTTCCGGTGCTGGGACTGGTGTGGCTGATTTCACGTGCCAAATAGGGCTCTGGCCCTCGTCGATGCTACATGAAGAGCTATCAGAGTAATAGCAACTCAGCCCTGTCATTTACGATACTTTACAGACCCTTCAGCGTTCAGCCACATGGCCGAACTGGCCGACAGATAAACTGACCGCATGACCCAGCACCTGTTAATGATTGAGGATGACGCCCGCCTGTCGGCCATGGTGTCGCAGTATTTGCAGCAGTCCGGCTACACCGTCAGCTGCGCAGGCGACGGCCTCAGCGGCCTGGATGCGCTGTCCAACCATGCAAAGGGCGCATCGGCCGATCTGGTCATTCTGGACTTAATGCTGCCCGACATCGATGGCCTGGAAGTGTGCCGTCGCATCCGTGCCTTGCCCTCCGGCCTGGCGCAGACCCCTGTTTTGATGCTGACTGCCAAGGGCGATGCGATGGACCGCATCATCGGCCTGGAAATTGGTGCCGATGACTACCTGCCCAAGCCGTTTGAGCCCCGTGAATTGCTGGCACGCATCCGCGCGGTGCTGCGCCGCCGAGGGGAAAGCCCTGCCACCGAGCAGGCTACGCTGCGCTTTGGTTCCCTGGAAATTGACCGGGATGCTCGGACTGTGTGCGTGGCGGGTACGCCCAGCGACCTGACCTCATACCAGTTTGACTTGCTGGTCACCCTGGCCGAACGCGCCGGGCGTGTGCTGACCCGCGACCAGATCATGGAGACAGTGCGCGGGCGCGAGCTCGACGCCTTTGACCGGTCCATCGACGTGCACATGGGCCGCATTCGCGCGGCCATTGAAGTCGACCCCAAGAATCCGAAACGCATTTTGACCGTGCGCGGTGTGGGATATGTTTTTGCGCGCCAGCAGGACTGAGGTCACCGTGGCCCATTGCCTGCCATGAACCGGCTGTACATCCGCATCTGGCTGGCCGTGGTGCTGGCGGTCGCCGTACTCACCTTTTTGGTGGGTTGGGCCTGGCGCATGGCCGCCGACCCACCGCTGCACGAAGTGGTGGCACGCAATCAGGCGGGGGAAATCATTGGCCATGGCCAGGCACGCCTCAGGCGCCCGCCGCGCGAGCCCGGTTTTGGCCGACCCCCACCCGGTGGTGAAGCCGGCATGCAGCGGCGTGGGCCGCCACCGGGCCGCATGCAGGGGCCCGACCGCCCGCCCGAGCCTAGCGACGAGGACGACAACCCGGATCGCCCCGCGCGCAGCAGATTTGGCGCCGGCCCCGAGTTTGATGTGCAGATGCAGGACGGCCAGATCATCCACATGCATTTACCCCGCCCCCCGCAATCGAACTGGCGGGTGCCTTTCGGCTTTTTCTGGACCCTGGGGTTGGTGGGCATTGCCGTGGCCCTGGCGACCTACCCCATCGTGCGCAGACTGACACGCCGCCTGGAAACCTTGCAGCACAGCGTGAAGCAATGGGGTGACGGTGACCTGAGCGTGCGTGTGCCGGTTTCGGGCAGCGATGAAGTGGGCTTTTTGGCCACACGCTTCAACCACGCCGCGCAGCAGATCGAAAACCTGGTCAAGGCGCGTGACGCCTTGTTGTCTTCACAAAAGTCCCTTCTGGCCAACGCATCCCATGAATTACGGTCCCCATTGACCCGCATTCGCATGGGGCTGGAGTTCATGCCAACGCCCGCTGATGGGGCAGCCCAGCATGCCAAGGATGAAATTGCCCGCAACATAGCCGAACTGGACCAGTTGATCGATGAGATTTTGTTGGCCAGCAGGCTGGACGCCAAGGAGGCCGACCTGGGCACCGTCGAACCGGTCGACCTGATTGGCCTGACAGCCGAAGAGTGCGCCCGCACTGACGCCACGCTGGACCTGCAGGTAACCTCTGGTGCCTTGGCCGTGCCCGGCGTCAGCAAGCTGCTGCGCCGAGCCGTGCGCAACCTGCTGGAAAACGCCCGCCGACACGCCAACAGTGCGGCCACCCTGACGCTGTCGGTGGACGGCACCTGGGCCTGCATCCGTGTGTGTGACAACGGACCCGGTGTTCCCGAGGCGTTTCAAGAGCGTATTTTTGAGCCGTTTTACCGCCTGCCCGGCGCATCCGAACGCGATGGCGGCATGGGCCTGGGTCTGGCGCTGGTCAAATCCATCGCACTGCGACACGGGGGAACGGTGCGCTGCAGCAACCGGGCTGCAGGCGGTGCCTGCTTTGAGATTCGACTGCCCCTGTCAAGCCCTTGAATCCGGGTGGTTTTCAAAAGTCGAAAAATCTGGGTTTCGTCACATTTTGAAAAAACCGCATGGTTCTCACACAAACGGGGGATACCGTTTTCGACCCCGGGCAACTACAGTTCACTCAGCTGCTGTCACAGTTCAAAAGGATTGAAGACCAAAGTACACAGAACTTGGCTTCCCAATGATCCAACGACGTCCCCTCGGGGACTTTTACAAAGCCACCGCAAGGTGGCTTTTTTTTGCTTTCCTACAGGAGTTGGAGCACCACATCCGGTTGGACATCCACCAGGCAGCGCGTGTGGCCAAGCGGACATTCGCGCCTGAAACAGGGCGCGCAGTCCAGTGGTGGCTGGTACTGGGTGTCGTTCTTGAGCCAGACCACATGGGCCAAAGGACTCAGGGGAGGCGTGTGCAATGGGCTGGAAGATCCAAAAATGGCGACCTGCGGCACACCGAACGCCGCTGCCACATGCATCAGCCCCGAATCGTTGCTGACCATGGCTTTGGACGCGGCAATGGCGGCCAGCGCCTGATCCAGCGAAGTGCGTCCCGACCAGTCGCGGCAATGCCCCGGTTGAAGGGCATTCACCGTGCGGGCGATGCCGCCACACAGGGCGGCCTCCTTGCCCGAGCCCAGCAACACGACCGGCAAAGGCAACTGCGCTGCCAACACCGCAAAGTGGTCTGCGGGCCAGCGCTTGGCCGGGCCAAACTCTGCACCCGGCGCCAACACGTAATAACCCCGGGGTTGCAGGTCCATGACGGCCAAGGCTGCGTCGATGGACGGCTCGGGCATTTGCAGACGGGGCCGGTCACTTTCGACATCGCGCTCGCCACTGAGTGCCGAATACCATTCCACCATCGGTGGGCGCTCGCCCTTTTGCGGGTTGGGTAACCGCTGTGTCAGAACCCCATAGCGGGACTCGCCGTGGTACCCCACGCGCTTGGCAATGCCGGCCCACCAGGGCAGCAAGGCGCTCTTGAATGAATTGGGGCATACATAGGCTGCATCAAACCGACCGCGCAACTGCCGCGCAAGCGCGCGGCGCGCAGCCCACTGCAGGCCGCCGTGGGCAAATGGCAATTCGATGACGTCAGCGACTTGGGGCATGGCCCGGTATACCGGGGCCACCCAGGGCAGTGCGCCCACGGTGAGCGTTTCGCCACGCACCTGCAAGCGGCGCAACAGCGGCTCCGTCATGACCGCGTCCCCAATCCATTGGGGGGCAATGACCAGCGAACGGGTCAAGACCGGGGCCGCTTAGTGCCCGTGGAAATGCTCGCCATCCTTGAGTTTGTAGACGGTCCCGCAATACGGGCACTTGGCCTGGCCGGACTTGCCCACGTCCAGGAATACATTGGGATGCGTATTCCAGGTTTGCATTTTGGCCAGCGGGCTAGGGCACATGATGCCGCCCTGGTGGTTCAGGTCTTTGGCCTGTAGTTCAATGTTTTTCATAGTCTATTGCCTTTAATCAGTTGGTGCATCACACCTTGCTGAGCCAGTGGGCGTATTTGGGATTGCGTCCGTTGACGATATCAAAGAACGCGCTCTGGATTTTTTCGGTGATGGGGCCGCGGCTGCCGACGTAACCGGCCTTGCCGAGTTCGATGCGGTCGAGTTCGCGGATCGGTGTGATCTCGGCGGCGGTGCCACTGAAGAACGCCTCGTCACTGATGTACACCTCGTCGCGTGTGATGCGCTTTTGCACCACTTCAACACCGAGGTCCTTGCAAATATGCAGCACCGTGTTGCGGGTGATGCCATTCAGGGCACCGGCCGACAGGTCGGGCGTGTAGACCACACCGTCCTTCACCACGAACAAGTTTTCTCCGGCACCTTCCGATACAAAACCGCTGGCATCGAGCAGCATG
Organism: Rhodoferax sp.; assembly: GCA_035355475.1. Taxonomy (GTDB): domain Bacteria; phylum Pseudomonadota; class Gammaproteobacteria; order Burkholderiales; family Burkholderiaceae_C; genus Allorhodoferax. Next base: position 6,849 of record DAOQRI010000053.1, read on the forward strand.
GCTTCGTCATATCCGTCGTCGGTGGCCTCCATGTTCGCCAGGATGGAGTTGGTGTAGTTGCTGACCGCCTTGGCCTGCGTCATGGTGATGTTGACGTGGTGGCGGGTGTAGCTGGAAATCTTGACGCGAATGCCGCGCTTCATGCCTTCTTCACCCAAGTAGGCACCCCACGGCCAGGCTGCCACCATCAGGTGGATGGTGTTGCCCTTGGGCGAGACACCCAGCTTTTTGTCGCCAATCCAGGTCAGGGGCCGCAGGTAACCTGACTCCAGTTTGTTCTCTCGAATGACGGCCTTTTGTGCTTCGTTGACCTGGTCCTTGGTGAAAGGAATTTTCATGCGCAGAATCTTGGCGCTGTTGAAGAGGCGGTCGGTGTGCTCTTCCAGGCGGAAGATGGCGGTGCCGCCCACACCGTTATAGGCCCGAACCCCCTCAAAAGCACCGCAACCGTAGTGCAGTGTGTGGGTCAGCACGTGAATCTTGGCATCACGCCAATCCACCATCTGGCCATCCATCCAGATTTTTCCGTCGCGATCGGACATTGAGGGGGGCAGTGGGCTCATGGCAGGGTTCCTTGGAGTCGTAGTCTTGGAACGCAGATTTTACGGCCGCGGCGATCCTGAAATCCATCCACCGGGGCACCAACCGTTTCAGCTGCGGATCAGGTCCCAGTGCGTCAGCTTGCCGTGATCGAAGGTGCAGCGCACGGTGGCTCTGGCATCGTCCACCCACTCGTAAGACTCGCTTGTTGCACCGGCTTCACCCAGACGCTGTCCCAGCGCGCGTGTCAGGGCCAAAACCTGCAACAGGGTCATGCCTTGCGACAGGCGGGAATGCAGCATCACCGCACTGGCCACCGTGCCCACCGGGCGCTCGGCAGCGAGCTGCAAGACCTTCAGCATGCGTGTCATGTTCAGCAGCACCCACATCACCAGACCGCCAGCCGCCAGGGCCAGCCCCGGCCAACCGTAGGCGCGATAGGCCAGAAATGCGACCACCACAACCGCCAGCCCAACGCCCAGGCGAGGCAGCAATGCTGCAGGGCTATCCATGCGCCAACGCATGGGTCAGAACGTCTCCCAGTCATCATCACCCTGGCTGCCATTGGCCCTGGATGATGCGGCTGGCGCAGCGGGTGCGGCCAGTTTGGGTGGTGCAGCCGGTGCAGCCTTTTTCCCCGTCAGGGCCGGTTTGGAAGTGGGTGGCGCAAGGGGCTTTCTGGGGGCACTCGCGATTGGTCTGGGCGCCTTGCGCGTCGCCATGGCCGGGCTCTGCTGAACCATGACGGCCTTGCTATCGAGCTTGAACGTAGCCACTACATCCGCCAACCGACGAGCCTGGTCCTTCATGCTGCTGGCCGCAGCAGCTGATTGCTCTACCAGGGCGGCGTTTTGCTGCGTCATCTGGTCCAGTTGAGCAACCGCAGAGTTGACCTGCGCAATGCCATCGGCTTGCTCGGAGGTTGCAGCCGTGATCTCGCCCATGATGTCGGTCACGCGCTGCACGGAACCCACAATTTCATTCATGGTTTCACCCGCCTGGGCAACCAGAGTTGAGCCGTCTGCGACCTTCTCAACGCTGGTATTGATCAGCGACTTGATCTCCTTGGCCGCATCGGCCGAGCGCCCGGCCAGGCTGCGCACTTCGCTGGCCACCACCGCAAAGCCTCGGCCCTGCTCGCCCGCGCGGGCCGCCTCGACTGCGGCATTGAGGGCCAGGATGTTGGTCTGGAAGGCTATGCCATCGATCACGCTGATGATGTCGGAAATCTTGCGAGAACTCGCGTTGATGGCATCCATGGTGGAGACCACTTGTCCCACCACTTCACCACCACGCTTGGCAACCTGAGCCGCCGATGCCGCGAGCTGGTTGGCCTGGCGCGCGGAGTCCGCTGACTGTTTGACGGTGGAGGTGAGTTCCTGCATGCTCGACGCCGTCTCTTCCAGATTGGCTGCAGTCTGCTCCGTGCGCTGCGACAGGTCGTTGTTGCCCGCAGCAATTTCCTCGCTGACGTCGGCCATGCTATCGGTTCCGATGCGCACGTCAGATACCAGATGTACCAGTTGACCCTGCATGTGCGCGATGGCTTTCATCATTTCCCCAAATTCATCGCCGCGGCTGGTGTCGACCTGCACGCTGAGGTCGCCACTGGCAATGGTCTCCGCCACGGCAATGGCATCACGCAGGGGTTGGCGAATTTGACGTATCAACAGCACAGTACCTAAAGCCAGCAAACCGATCAGTAACGCCACCATGGTCTTGGCGAACCAGCTGTCTGCCAACCGTTCTGCCAGGAAGACCCGCTGCAACCCGGCTGTCTTGGTCGCCTCCAGGTTGGCAATGTCGTCCAGGCTCTTGAGATACTTGGTGGCGGCCGGCAACACGACCGTATTCACCTCCGTGATTGCCGCCGCCTGATCCCCCGCCTTCTTTGCCGCTGTAGCTTTGGCATAGGATTGGAGTACCGCCTGCCCTTCCAGCGTAATGCGGTCGTAAATGGCACGCGACTCGGGCGACAGCGGAAGCGTTTCGATGCTCTTGCGCAGTGAGGTCATCTCCGCCAGAGAGGCGGGAATAGCATCTTTGAAAAGCGCGTCCACCGCCGGGTCTGAGCTCACGACACTGGCGGTGATTCTTGCCATGTTCACCTGGGTCAAGCCCACCCATTTGCTCACGGCGGTCATGATGGCAATTTGATCGGTAGCTACTACATCTTGTCGTGCTGCCAAGCCTTGATTTCGCGCAGTGGCCACCACAAGCGTAAAGATCAACAGCCCAACTACGACGCCCAATGCCGCCCACAGCTTGGCGCCCACCGACAAATTGCTCAATTTCATTGATTTCTCCAAAAGGGAAAAATGATGATATCGAGTCATCGCCGTTTTGTCTTCGGGATTGAATCCGAAGCCAGCGCAACAGCCGTATCAACCCAGTCCGCGCACGATTTCCATGGCCTGCTCGACCCGGTCCACCGCGTGGATGGTCAAGCCTTCAAACTCCTTGGCATGCGATTTTTTGGGCACATTGGCCTTGGGCACGACCGCCACGGTGAAGCCCAGTTTGGCGGCCTCTTTCAAGCGCTCCTGGCCGCGTGGCGCGGGGCGCACCTCGCCGGCCAAGCCCACTTCACCAAAGGCAAAAAATCCTTTGGGCAGCGGCTTGCCCCGCAGGCTCGAGGTAATTGACAGCAGCACTGCCAGATCGGCTGCCGGCTCGCTGATGCGCACACCGCCGACCGCATTGACAAACACATCCTGGTCCATGCAGGCCACACCCGCATGGCGGTGCAGCACTGCCAGCAGCATGGCCAGGCGGTCACGGTCCAGACCCACGCTCAGGCGCCGGGGACTGGGGCCGCCACTGTCTACCAATGCCTGAATCTCCACCAGCAGTGGGCGGGTTCCCTCCAGCGTGACCATGACGCAGCTGCCGGGAACCGGCTCGTTGTGCTGACTCAGAAAAATGGCACTCGGGTTGCTGACGCCTTTCAGGCCTTTTTCGGTCATCGCAAACACGCCGATTTCGTTCACCGCACCAAAGCGGTTCTTGATGGCGCGCACCAAGCGAAAGCTGCTGTGGGTTTCGCCCTCAAAGTACAGCACGGTATCCACCATGTGCTCCAACACACGGGGACCGGCGAGGGCACCTTCCTTGGTGACATGGCCGACCAGCACGATGGCCGTTCCGCTGGATTTGGCGCAGCGGGTCAAATGGGCGGCGCATTCACGCACCTGCGCCACCGAGCCCGGCGCGCTGGTGAGCTGTTCTGAATACACGGTCTGGATCGAATCAATCACGGCCACCGAGGGCTTGGTGGCAGCCAGCGTGGCCAGCATCTTCTCCAGCTGGATCTCGGCCAGCACCTTCACCTGGCTGTGGTCCAGCCCCAGGCGGCGCGACCGCAGAGCCACCTGTGCACCGCTTTCTTC
>DAOQRI010000054.1:0-10523 GCA_035355475.1 Rhodoferax sp.
TGTGGTGCTGTTGGCGCTGGTCGGCGCGTTTGCGCTCGGTGATATCGGCCAGAACGCCCACCAGGCCCAGGCTCTGACCGTGCACATCGACAAAACGCCGTCCCGAGAGGTGCCCCCAGAAATCGCTTCCATCGGCCTTGCGGTACAGCCGCTCCACATCGGTGGATGCCACATGACCGCCCAGCAACTGAAGTGTGAGTTTGCGGCTGACGGCACGCTCCAGCGGATCGACCAGATCGACATATTCCCGGCCTACCAGTTCGGTCTGGGTCCAGCCGAACATGTCCACCATGCGCCGGTTGACATGGGTAATGCGCCCCATCATATTGACCCGAAAGATGGCAACGCTGGACGTGTCCAGAATCTGCTGCAAGAGAAGCTCACGGCCGGCCAATTCGGACGTTGCAAAGCTAACGGCGCGCTCGGCCTTGAGCCGCTGAATGGCATCACCCCGCACGGGTTGCGACCGCTGGGTTGTGCGTTTACCTGACCCTTGAAACGAACGCGGTTTGCCCTTCATGCGCTACCCATGACCGGCTCCGCCATGAACACGGTCAACACACCGGTGTAGCCATACAGATGGTGGTGGGCGATTTCACCCGCCGCAAAGAATCCGACCAAGGGGACATCTCCCAACGCACGCCGCACCAGTTGCATTTCGGCACTGGGGCCCCCAAAGTGCGGCCCACCGCGCCCGGTGCAACTCACATACACGGCTCCGGCGATCCGCCTTGCCGGGTGCGGCGCCGATTCCAGCGCTGAAGCCAGCAGCGCATGGGCGGTTTCCAGCGCCTGCTCCTGGGGCTCCAGCTCTTCACGGATCTCGGCACAAATACGGGTCAGGTCGGCGCGGGCAGCCTGCACATTGCGCTGGCAAAACACTAGCTGGGCACCCGCTTCGACCCGGTCGGCCACAGCAATTCCGCGGCGGCCCGGGTCCAGGCCAATGATATGGCGCACCAGCACGTCTTCCCCAAAATTGCCGGTCTGGTGCAGGACTGCCCGGGGCGCGTCCTGCGCGGCAACCAGCCCCACCAGCGTGGCACGCACCACGTCGAGCGCTTCTTGTGGCTGGTCCAGCGAAATAGACAGTTCCTGCAGCATCACGTCCAGCGCGGGTTCCCCGTTCAGGGCAACCACCACATTGTGGTCCGCATCCGTCACCTGGTGCACCGCAGAAACCGGCATGCAGCCCTGGGTCACACGGGACACCAGGGACACATTCGGCCCGAACGCCACGCCACTCAAACCACCGCGGAACACGCCGCTGGCAGCCCCGTGGCCACTGATATTGCCGTCGCCACCCACCGCGAACTGCACCGCATGCCGCCGGCTGCTGGCCAGACCGCCAAACAGGTAGCCTGAGTCAGTACGCTGCGACATTTCTTCAATCAGCTCGCCCAGATCTACCGTTTCGGGGTCGGCATGGACCAAGGCGGTGTAGGCCTCAAAACCCATGCCCAAGGGGGCAACACCCGAGAACACCCGGTATTGGTCGCCGGGAATTTCGAGCAGCATGACAGCCATGGCTGGCTCGTCCCAGTACTCCACGTTGTTCGACACAATTCCCACCCCCACCGTGCCTGACCAATCGGTCACCAGTGGCAGCTCGCCGCCCAGGTACTCCAGAATGTCCTGCGCCTGATCGGCGTAATGGTCGGTGATGTAGAGCAGCGCCAGCGTGGGAGCGCTGGCATAACCCTGCAGCGCCATTTGCGCACGCAGCTGGGCCAGCACCAGCGAAGCGGCCATTTGCCACTGCGGATGCGTGGCATGTGCATACGGAAAAAGTTTCATGGTTGCCCCCGCTAAGGGGTAAGCACAAGCCGCCCTAGCGGCTGCGCGGGGTGGTCTTGCGGGCGGCCGGTTTGGTGACGCGCTTGACAGCACCACTGGCGGCCTTCTTGCCGGCGGTCTTGGCTGACTTCACTGCCTCTTTGGCCATGCCGGTGGCCATGTTCTTGGTCATATCCATGGCTGTCTTGGTCGTGGCTTCCTTGAATGCGCCCGCGGCGATTTGCTGGAACTGCTGTGTGAGCGAACCCCACAGTTGCAGCGGGTCCACCATGGCACCTACACCGGCGGCCGCCTTGCTGACCTTGGCCCCCGCACCGGAATGGCCAGTGGCCACATCGGTAATGGTTTTGGCAGTGGATGCAGCGCGCTCGGTCACGCGCTGCACACCGGTGTGCACGGACTCGGCCGCCTTGAGCTTCAGGGCGTTGGCCACGTCGCCAATATTGAAGTTCATTCCCTTGAGGGTGGACAGGGTCATTTTCTGCACCTCCAGCGCCTGGATGGTGGCGCCCAGCGCGCGGGAGTTTTGTTCCAGCCAGAAGTGAACCGCCTTCAACTCTTCAATGCGCTTCTCCAGTTCGTCCACATTGAGCGTGGGCGCAACCCAATTGCCCAGGTTGGGCATCTGTGGAATGTTGTTGCTGGCGCCTTTGGCCAGGCCCTGCAAAAAGTCAAAGCCCGGTACAAATTTGCCAAAACCGGTGGTGTCTGTGTCGCTCATATGCACTCCAAGGGAGGTTGTCGAATCGGAACAGTCAACAGCTTACTCCAATGCTGGGCACCCGGGTAGAACAAACCTGCGTCTGTGTGGCCCCGGACACCACACAGACCTTACCGGCGCATCAGCTCATGGACTGGCCCCAAGGGCCAACACCGTCGTGCCAGATGTCATCAGCCGGTGCGTTCTGTGCTCCAACTTCTTGTGCTTTGCCGCTTTCGGGCTGCAATCCTGCAGAAAGCTGGCTTGGCGCAAGCTGGCCAGCACGCGGCTCACGGTCTCGGGCGCCGTGTGCACAATACCGGCAATGTCGGCCAGTGTAGGCAGTGCACAGGTGGCCGCTCCACCTTGGCCCCCCTGCCCCGCTTCTGCCAGCATGACCAACAGGCTTCTGACCCTGTCTTCGGCCGACCCGCTGCGCAGTTGCACCATCTGGCGGCTGCGCTGGTAGCCCGTCAGCACCGAATCCATCAGCAGCTGCGGCAATTGGCCTTCCAGAAAATCCAGCGGGACCAGGCGCGACGGTGTAAGCGCGCGCACGCTGAAGCGGTCTGGCACACCCAACAGGCTTTCGATACCCAGCAGATCGCCCGGCATGGCCAGGCGCACCAGAGTCTCTGATGCGTCCGCGCCTGTGCTGTCGATGCGCAGGGCGCCAGACTCCAGGCGCCACACGGTATGGGTCTCGGTGATTGAGAGTGTCTCGCGCTGGGCAAGGTCGCGCCTATGCCCGTTGTGGAAGTGGGTTTTCAATGTCATGGCGGTCAGAATCTAAAGTTCACACCCACGTACACCGAGCGCCCCATGCCCGGCACAGCAGTGCCCCACTGCGGGTAGTTGGGCAGCGCTGGGTTGGACATGGTCGTCCCTTGTCCGGTGTAGGCGCCACCCGTGGGCAGGGAGTAGAACTTGTCAAACAGGTTCTCCACGCCCAGGTCCAGGCGCACCTGTTTCCAGGCATAGCTGGTGCGCAGGTTGACCAGGCTGTAGCCGGGGGTCTTGCTCTCGTTGCGCACGCCAGACACCGTGTCCTTGGCTTGCACCGCCAGCACCTCCACACTGCTATCCCAACCGCCCACCGTGTGCGTCAGCGCCAGCTTGGCGTTGAGCGGCATGATGTTGTAAAGGCCGTCCCCCGTGTCCTCATTGGTGCCGTGGGTGTAGTTCAGTAGGCCCTTGAGTCCGAAGTCACCCATCGAACTCTTGGTCAAAGGCATGTGACCCGACAGGTCCAGGCCATAGATGCGCGCCGACTGGTTGACGAATCGCAGAACACTGAACTTGTCCTTCACCGCCACGGTGGACGCCTGGTTAGTGGTGGCGTTCCACTGCACGGCGTCGATGTAGTCGGCCACCTGGGTGTAGTACGGTGTGGCCTTGAAGCCCCAGCTGCCATCGGCGGCATGCCAGTCAAAGGTGGCAGACAGCTTGTTGGCCTGCTCGGGCTTGAGGGCGAGGTTGCCGAAGTAGCCGTTGCCGTCACCCACAAAGTTGTTCATCAGCGCCGCCATCTGCCAGGTGGACCAGGTGAAGCGCTCGTACACATTGGGTGAGCGGGTCTTGTGCGCAAAGCCGACTTCGATGGCGTAGCTGTCGCTGGCGGTGTAGCTGGCCGCGGCGGTCAGGTCGGTGTTGTTGTCCGTTGTCTTGTGGCTGGCGGCATTGAAGGCATTGGCGTCGCGCGCCTGGAAGCCCATGCCAGCCGGGTTGTAGCCGATGGCGGCACCCGCATCCATGGTTACCTGCTCATGCCGCAAGCCCAGCAGGGTCATCCACTGTGCACCTTTGCGGGCTTCCCACTCGGCAAACACCGCGCTGCGGTCGCGCTGGCCGTCCCGAATGTTCCAGAACGTGCCGGGCGACATGCCGCCACCCGACGGCGTCCACCAGTCGTTGATGCGGTACTGCTGGGCTTCGCCACCCACGCGCAGCACGTCGTGCGGGGTGAGGTTTATGTCTCCCTTCGCACTAAAGCCGGTGGTCTTGCCTTCGGTGTACATCGGCATGCCTGCCGCACAAGTAGCGCTGATGGGCGCGCAGGGTGTGCCAAACAGCGCAGTCGGTCCGCCGGACCCAACCGGTGGCACTCCGTTGCCATACCAGTAACGCTTATCCGCGCCAAAGTCCATGAAGTGGTCCACTTTTTCCTGGTACGCGCGCACGTCCAGCGCACCCCAGTCAAACTGGCCGGCGTAGCGCAGGTTCACGCTGCGCTGGGTGTTGTCCAGCATGTCCATGCGTTGGTTTGGGTAGAGCTGGAACGGCATGTCCTGAAAGCCCAGCTTGGCCTGGAACAGTTGGTTGTCGTTCTTGAATGCGACGCCGAGAGCTTGATTGCGCGTGTCGTACGCGGTGGAGCCCACCTCATTGCGCGGCAGGTTGTGCCCAGCACGGCCGGTGAAGTCGTAGGTCTTGAAATCAGCACCGGCCGTGTAGTTGTCGGCCTTGCTGGTGGAGCCGCTGTAGCTGATGTTGAACGAGTCGGTGGCATAAGTGGCCGACAGGTTTGCGCCACGCGCCTTGTTGTTGCTCCGGTAAAAGGCACCCGCCTCACCCTTGACAATGCTCTGACCGGCGGGCGCGAACTCAGGTGCGCGCGAATCCGCAATGATGGTTCCGCCAATGCTGTCACCACCGGCACTGACCGGCGTAATGCCGGCAAAGACCTTGAGCACGCCCACATGGGTCGGGTCGATGTATGACAGCGCCGGGTTCATGTGGTTGGGGCAGGACGCAATCAGGTCCATGCCGTCCACCTTGATGCGCAGCCGGTCGTCTGCCAGGCCGTGGATGGCGGGCAGACTGGACACGCCACCAGCGCCATACAGGCTGACACCGGGAATATCAGACAGCAAACTGGCGGTATCGCTGGTGGCAGACAGGCGCGGTGCCATGCTGGCTTTGTCTAGTTTGGTGGCGCCGGGTGCGGTGTTGTCCAGTTTGGAGTCGCTGACGGTGACCGCAGGCAAAGCCAGGGTTTTGACATCGGCCGCCAGGGCGCTGTTGCACAGCAGGCACAGAGCGGGTACTGCGAGCGACATCGCCAGGGGAAGTGTTTTGATTTTGAAATGCGACATGATGGGGACCTCTCTCTTTTTCACTATAAAAAGCGCCTACAGCCCTTATGGAATGGATGTAATGCGCTATGAATTCGATAGTCAAGAGAGATCCGGCGGTCCGCGCGGTGGCGGTTTGAAGCCGTGCGTTGCCGAGTAGAAAAAAGCCTGCCAGACCGGTGGCTCCCGTTCGCCGTCCTGAACTAGGAAGGGGTAAGTCAACGGTTCGTTTATCCATGCCACACGGTCTGTGGATTGCAGGCAAAACGGGCAATGGTCCAGCGTGGCGGCTGGCAATTGCATGGGGTCAGAGTTGTCAGTCGAACCATCAGGGTCAGCGATGACCCATCGCGAACCCTGGCTAGTGCAAATTTCAAATCCCTGCTGCGTCGGCCCATTTGCAAACACCAGGGCATGCGACACCGTGGGTGCGATGGCACCCAGCACCGCGACGAGCACGGCCAGCCACACCACCCAAAGGTGGCGCGGCTGGTGGCGGCGCAGTGTGTTTTTCATCAATGTCAGCGCGTGCGCTTACATCTTGTGCTTGCTGTGGTCCATGGCCGGCATGTCGGCAGGCTTGCCGCCAGGCGCCATGGCGCTGACTGGAACCGTCAGCTCGGTCTTGGTTTCAACACCTTTGGCATCTTTAAACACCAACGTCAGGGGAATCGTCGTGTCCTTCTGTAAGGTGCTCTTCAAGTCCATCAGCATGACGTGGTAGCCGCCGGGCTTGAGTTCTACCGCTTTGCCCGCTGGCAGGTCCAGTCCGGGGATGGCGCGCATTTTCATGACATCCCCTTCCATCTTCATTTCATGGACTTCGGTCACTCCCGCCACAGGACTGGATGCGCTGACCAGTTTGGCACCGTCTTTGGCGGTGAGTTTCATAAACGCGCCGGTTGCTTTCTGGCCGGGAACCGTGGCACGTGCCCAGGTGTCTTTGACTTCGACGGTTTGGGCAAACAAGGCGCCGCTGGTCAGGGCGAGGATGGTGGCAATGGTCTTGAGTTTCATGGTGCTTCCTTGGTAAAAAATAGGGGTTAGCCCAACCAGGCTTTTAGTTGGGAGGCAGTAGGCTGGCCGGTCACGCGCTGCAGCTTGCCGCTGCGAGCGACCAGCACCACATAGGGCGTGATGTTGTGCCATTTGGGGTCCACCACCTGGCGGATGGCGGGTTCAAACCCGTCAAAGGCATAGATTTTGGTGACCCCAGCGTAGTGGTGGGCATGGGCCAAAGCCCGCTCACCTTGCACATCCATCAGGATGGCGGCCAAGGGCACGGGCTTGCCTGATGCCATGACCGCTTTGCTCAGAACATCAAAAGTCTCGGGACAGGTGGCGCAAAAGCTGTTGGTAAAGACATAGGCCGCCGGCCGCGGTCCATTTCGCAGCAACTGCGTCCACGTGGCGGCGTCAAAGTCTGCTACGGTAGTGATAGCGGCGTGTGCATGTTGTGCGAGGGCTAGAGCCCCATTTGGCATAAAGACACCTGGCGAAAACAATGCGAAGGCCAACGCCATGCGCCGCGCAAACGCGAAAGGGCCAACACTAAAACTTGAGTTCATGAACCTGTACCTCCTTCGCGTTACGCCAAACCACCACCATGCGCTCGCCGCTCTGCGCCAGGCGGGGGTGGTCATTGTCACCGTGCACTTTGCTTAACGGGCGCAATTGAAAGTTCCGTCCACCGTCTTTCGACAGCCAGGCAAACAAAGTGCTCTCCAAGCTGTTCACACTGCGCCAGACCACGGCAACCTGATTTCCCGACGCCAACACGTCAGCATGCTCAGCGCGCTCGTCGGGCAGTGCACGTACTGATTCCGGTAGCGGACTTCCATCGGTTTGCAGGCGGGCATAACGCACTGCGGCGATGTCTTCGTTGCCCTTTTTGCGAATGCCAAACCACACGGCGTGGTAGCCCCCGTCCGGTGCGGGAGCCAGGCCAGGCCCGTGGTGCGGGCAGGCGTCGATATGCCAATCGTCAAAGCTGGCGCGCACCACTTCGGCTGGCGAGGCGCCACCCACTACGGCAAAGCCATGGTCGCGCACATTGGGCTCAAAGACGTGGCGCCACATGGCGCGCAGGTTGCCATCTGGGCCGTTCGCAAGCGCGATGCGGCAGCATTCGCAGGAATGATCGGTGAGCTTGATGTCCGGACCAAAACTGGCACCGCCGTCGCGGGAGGCGTTTCGATAAATCGCCGCACCGCGGTAGCTGGATTTTTTGCCCTGCTTGGGAGCGAGTTCCATGTCACGCTTGTCCACCCACAGCGTATGCAGCACACCCTGCGCATCAAAAGCAACCGACTCGAACCGGTGGGTGATTTCCTGTCGGTCGGAATGCACTGTGAAAGGCGGCGAAAACGTTTGCCCCCCATCACTGGAGCGCAGCATGCGGATGGCCCCGGTGTAAGGCTTGGCCAGCGGTTGCGTGTAGGTAATAACGACCCAACCGTTAGGTCCGAAGGCCAGTTTGGGCCGGTTTTCGCCATCAGCAGAAATGGCTTCACCCTGCGAGACCACAATACGCGGAGCGCTCCATGCGGACAGGTTTTTCGCGGGGGCGTTCTGCACAAACAGGTCTCCCTGCGCGTTCAGCCCTGCCATCCACAAACTGCCATCCGCCGCAAAGGCAACACCGCTCGCCAGCTGCGCACGTGGTGCGTGGCGCGCATTGGTGTGGCCACCCACTGATGCAGCCGGCACCGGGGCTACCGCCTGCGCGATTGCACTCGCTGCGCACAGCGTCAGCATCACACCCCGCAGCGCGTTTCGCAAAACCGCACTCAAAACGGCGAGCACCTAAAACCTCGCCTTCACGCCCATGCTGAAGGTGCGCGGCATGGACAGCGTGCGACTCCAGGGCTGGTTGAAGGTATAGGCATTTTCAGAATATTCGGTGTTGAACAGGTTGACGGCACTCAGCGTCCAGTCCAGGTTTTTTCTGAGCTGGTACACCAAGCTGGCATCCCACACGGCGACCGCCGGTTGCTGGTACTGCACACCCGCGGTGCTCGTGGTGTCGATATTCATCACACCGATGTAGCGTGCTTGCAGGTAGGTCTGCAGTACCGACGACGGTCTCCAGGTCACTCCCAGGTTGGCCACATCTTGCGGCACGCCTGCAAGTTGCACACCAATGGGGTCAGTCACCACACTGCCTTTACGTGTGAGGCGGGAAGTGGTGCGGGTGTATGCGGCATTGAAGCTCAGATCCTTGCTTGCCTGCCAGCGTGCGTTTAGCTCCAGCCCATACGACTGGCCATCCTGGTCATTGGTATAGAAACTGGCCGAACCGCCGCAGTTGGTCAAGTTTGCGCCCCCGGCTGCGCAAATGGTGCGAACCAACTGGGGCGCGGTGGCATAGCTGTTGACCCGGAAGGTGGCGATCATGTTCTCAATGTCGTACTGGTACCAGGTGGCGCCCACAGACCAGGCTCCGCCCTTGTAATCCACCCCAACTTCCCTGCCCACCAGATTTTCAGGCGCCAGATCCGGGTTGGCAATGGTGGGACTGCCAGCACCAAAGGTACGTGTAGTGTTGTTGAAACCCGGTGCCCGAAACGACTTGTAGGCAGCCGCACGCAAACCCAGTTCATCGCTCACTGAATAGCGCGCCGCCAAACTGGGGTTGAACCCCGTGGTGGTAGTGGCCGGTTGAGGTCCGCCCGACAAAACACCTGCTGCGGTGGTGCGGGTGTTCAGGCGGTCGGTGTTGTCCCAACTGTCAAACCGGGCACTCACCGTCAACTCCAACGGCTCTGTCGGCACTACCCTCGACTGCGCAAACACGCCGCTGAATGTCTGCTCGGCTTTGCCAAACGTGCTGCTTCCCAGGTTTTGCAGCGTGGTCAGCACCTGGGGCGCGGCATAGAAATACTCCAGATCAGAGGCTGACAAGTGTCGGTAATCCGCCCCGACTTGCAGGCTGCGCAAAATGCCGCTCCAGTCTTGGGAGTAAATCGCAGAGGCGCCCTGCTCTCGGTAGCGCTGCGAGCCGTACTGGGTGTAGTACTGCACGATCTGGTTGTTGACTTGCGCCCGCGTCACATTATTTGTGGCGGGGCAGCGCGCATTGGCTGCAGCGCTGACTTGCCAATAGCAGGTGGCGCCGTTGTACTTCTCAAACTCCACATACTGAGCCCAGGCAGCCGCGGTCAATGCCGCCTTGTCATTGAGCTTCTTGGTGATGCTGGCCGACATATCGGGATTAGTCTGCAAATTGTTACCAAACTGGTAACTAATGTCCTGGTCCTGCACGTGGTACCCCAGGCGCACATAGCCCTGCAGGTCGTTTGATGGACGAAAGAAGGCGGTCAGTTGCGCATTGCTGTTCTGTGCATTGACCGGGTCACGCGCCGGGTAGCGCCAGAGTTGGTCTGCCAACACCATGGTGTAACCACGGGAGTTCAACTTATCGACTGCCAGATTGAAGCTCAGCACGTCAGACACCGCAAAGTTCTTACTGAACGCACCGCTCACCGTGCCGCTCGAACCGACCGACATCGATGCCTCGCCCGCGTCATTCGATGCACGTTTGGAGACGATGTTGACCACCCCCGCCACCGCCATGTTGCCCCACAGGCTGGAGTTGCCTCCGCGCACCACTTCTACTCGCTCGACACTGGACAGCGGTACTTTGAACCACTGGGTGGTCAGGTAGAACGGGTCGTGAATTGGAATGCCGTCCAGCAATACCAGCACCTTGGCGTTACCCATTCCGCGCATCTTGGTCTGATGGCCGGTGGGGTCAGACTGGGGCGTTGGTACGCCGGTAAAGTTCATTCCGGGTATATCGCGCAGCAGTTGGTCGAGCGTTTGCGCGGATGACTTTTGAATATCGACCTGCGACACGATGGTCGTATTCAGGGGCATGGCCTCAACGCGTGCCTGGCCGCGACTTGCAGCCACAGTCACGGGTGCCAATTGAGCTCCGTCTGCAGCGAGTA